>CAIRHD010000260.1 GCA_903878265.1 uncultured Bacteroidales bacterium
CCATAACCGTGGGATAAAAGTTATAATTGCTGGAGCCGGCATGGCAGCACATTTGCCTGGAGTGATTGCCGCTTTTACCCCGTTGCCGGTGATTGGCGTTCCGGTGAAATCGTCCTTTGATGGGATGGATTCGTTGCTTGCGATTGTGCAAATGCCTCCAGGAATCCCGGTTGCCACGGTAGCAGTAAATGGCGCTAGGAATGCAGGAATATTGGCTGCCCAAATGCTTTCACTTGGCGACACAGAACTTTTTGAAAGGCTAGTTGCTTTTAAAGAAGAGCTTAAAAAGAAGATAATTCAAGCTAATGAAGAACTTACAAAACTGAAATTTGAGTTTAAAGTATAAGTCCGCTCCTAAAACCCGAAAAATAAAGAAATGCCACTAAAACACCGTGACACAAAGGTTCACAAAGCATAGTTAGCCAATATTATTATTTTAGTGAAACTTAGGTATTTTGGGGCTAAAAAGACTTTTCGAAGTGGGCTAAAAGGTGAAATGGGTTAAGATTCCAGTGATAAATTGCAATAGAAAGCTGTTACAAACTATCCTTCAAAATCTGCTTTCTTCCTCACAATCATAATCCCATCGCGTAGTGGAAGAAGTATATTTTCCACGTTTTCAAGCTGTTGAACATATTGGTTAAACCGCACTATGCCGGCAGTTTCACGGTCATTTTCGGCATTGGGATGGACAACACGGCCATACCAAAGTGTATTATCTGCCAAAATATAACCACCGGGAGAAACTTTTGGAAAAATCATTTTAAAATATTCAAGGTAGTTTTCCTTGTCGGCATCAATAAAAACCAAGTCGAAAGGGCCATCCAGTTTCTCGATAATTTCAGTTGCATCGCCAATTATCATTTCAATTTTATCCTTCAGGCCTGCTTCCTCGAAATAAGGAGAAGCAAAATCTTCCATTTCGGGGTTACAATCCATCGTAATAAGTTTGCCCCCGGGCTGCAAACCTTGTGCAAGACAAATAGCTGAATATCCGGTAAATGTGCCAATTTCCAAAATGCTAGCTGGCCTAATCATTTTGCTAATCATCTGAAGAAAAGCTCCTTGCAGATGTCCCGAAAGCATCTGGGGAACATGTGTACGCAAATGTGTTGCCCGTGAAAGCCTTGCAAGCACTTGCATTTCAACAGAAGTGTGAGCCAGAGCATATTTTTCGATGCCAGGTTTTAAAAGCCCCTCGTCAAATTCGTTCATTAGATTTTGGATTGTAATTGTTAAACATTGGCACTAAAACGCAAGGAACTGAGCTGCGACGGGTCGAAAACTTCATTGGCCAAATCTATAAGGTTTGAAGCCGTAACAGCATCAATTTTTCGGTACGTTTCTTCCACGGGATCCACTTTACTGTAAACAAGCATACTCTTGCCCATCGAAAGCATCTCGCTTTGATACGATTCAAGTGAAATAGCCAATTGGCCTTTAAGTTGTTTTTGGGCGGTATGGAATCCAATGGGAGAAAGTTTGATTTCTCTTAATTTCTGCAATTCCTTATGGATCAATTCAATTGCCTTCGGCATAAGCGCATCGTCGGTTCCGCAATAAATACTGAACAACCCTGTATCGGAAAAAGGCTGGAAATTGGATTCAAGATTGTAAGCAATACCATTTTTTTCGCGCAAAGCAATATTCAACTTCGAATTCATTGCCGGCCCACCCAAAATATTATTAAGCACTGCCATGGCTATGCGGCGTACGTCGTGCGCATTGCAAGCCATATTCCCTATAACTGCATGGGCTTGATGGCGGGAATATTTCCGGATAGCATCTTCGGGCAAATAACTGGAAAATGCTTGCCTTTGCAATGGCGAAAAATTAGCAGCAGCCTCAGAAAAATATTTTTCGGCAACAGCTATTGCTTTGTTAAATGGAATATTGGCAACCGAACTGATTACAATGCGTGATGAAACATAATTTGCATCGCGAAAACGCAGTACATCATTACGGTTGTAGCGTTTCAGCTTTGCTTGAGTGCCAAGTATATTCCTTCCAAGTGGATGGTTTTTAAAAATCAGGGCATCAAATTCATCATGTATCCATTCGGCAGGATTGTCCTTGTATGAGTTTATTTCGTCAATTACAACCGCCTTTTCTTTTTCGATTTCCTTTTCGGGAAAAATGGAGTGAAACACAATATCCGAAAGCAATTCGGATGCACGCTGATAATATTTGCCTTGAACAGAGGCGTAAACACAGGTATCTTCTTTAGATGTAAATGCATTGAGATCGGCCCCAACATTTTCCAGTCGGCTTAAAACCTGATAATTGCTACGCGTTTTGGTACCTTTAAAAATAAGGTGTTCGATAAAATGGGCCAAGCCTTGCTGGTCGGGGCTTTCGTCGCATGATCCGGCATTTATCAGCACACCAATATGAGCAACACAGCCTCGCTGTTGACGGTGCACAAGCCTGATTCCATTTTTAAGTTGGTGGATTTGGTAGGACATTTTCTTTAGGAGTTGGGGTTGGGGCTTTTGGGGTTGGGGAAGGGAGACAAGGAAAAAGGCGACAAGGAGAAGGGAGAAGGGAGAAAGGTGAAGAAGAACTAAAAGTGAAAAGTGAAAAATATCTTTCATCATAAACCAAACCAAATTTACTCCGATTTGGCTAAACCATACTGAACCTCTTGTGCCTATTGTGGTGATAAATAAATAGAACCAGCACCATACAAATCAATCGGCTTTACTTCTGCTCGAGTTCTGCTGGGTATTTTTCATCAAAAAACATCCAAAAAAGTGGTTTGTATCCAAGCAATTCGCCCGAATCGGAGCGGCGTTCGAGCATTGGGCAGATGCCAGCTACCTTTTTGGTAAAAGCTAGGGTTTTCTCATTCATACGCCATTCTTCGAGGAAGCGGAGTTTTTTAATATCGCTGTGGCGGATTTCGGTTATCATCACCGTATCTATAACATCATAAGGTGGTATTGGGCTTTCCATGCTTATGCTGTCAGTGCGTTTCATTATATTCTTGATTTCGTCAACAGAATAAGGTTTATACGAATTGAAATCGTAAGTCTTAACCTCACCTGTCAAAACACTCTGAAAAATATCCTTTAGCAGCTTTTCGCGGTTGCTGCCTTCGATATTTTGCACCCACCAATCCATCTCGACATCAGGGTTTTGGATCACCACATCGTATTGAATCCGTTTTGTAACCAAGTCTTTATCTGCACTTTCACCACTTTTGCAGGAAAGCAAAACCATTGATAATGCTACCGAAATAAAAATGAATTTCTTCATGATTTGTAATTTGTTTGTGCAAATGTATCAATTTTGCAGGGATAAGTCTTGTAGC
>CAIRHD010000261.1 GCA_903878265.1 uncultured Bacteroidales bacterium
GCGAATTGCTGGCTACAGCTCCGGTAGCTATCATTTTTCCACCTGTTTTAGGATCTGCCTCAAAAATCTGTATGATCGAGAGCATTTGATCGCCTGAAACCGGTATGCCAATTGACACATCAAGATTGATAAAATTATCAAACTGAAACGAAGGGTCGATTTTCAAATCGGTAAATTTGGTAGGAAGATTTCCGGTATTATCATCTGTTTTACGGCAAGCTGTCTGGCTGAGTAGCAGTACAAGCGCAATAATTACCATAACGCTGGTGGTAGCTGTTTTAAAGTAGGTAGTTGTTTTCATATTCTGTTTTTTGTTTTTTTGTTACTTAATTTTTAGTTCCCTGGTTTCAATATAATCTTTCAGTCCATCGAGGTATAAGTGAAAGTAACCTGTCGTTTTTAAAGAAATTTGAATCCGCTAGTAATATCAATAAATCAAAAACTAAGCCAAACTGAATAAAAATTTATAACTAATTGATTATCAAAGAATATATAATTATTGCAAAGAATAAAGATTAGTTTTCTTGTCGCAAATTGATACATTTTTGTACAATTGGAGAATTCACAGCAGGCTTCATTTGAAAAGTGAAATGATTTTCAAGTTCAACAGGAATTGATCTCTTTGTTTTGGCTATCAAAAATAAAATATTTTCTGGTTTATCCATTGCTTAAGTTTTTTTGGGTTGCATAAAAGAAAAATAACTACTTTCGTTCGGTTGAAAACCACCAACCTCCTAAAGGTTAAAATACGAGAAATTCCGGTTTCTACACTTATTTCGCGATTACAGAAAATCCTGCCATTTGGTAGAGTATTTCACCTGCCGATTCCAAACTTTTGAACTTCTTTTTTTGTTGATCTGCCCAGACAATTAGAATTGCCTGATACCTTTCCGGTTCGAGTCAAAAATGAGTCCAATACATAATGATTTTCCCTTTACAAATTTATATCTTCAAATAACCTTCACAAAATAATATAGCCATGAATTTTAAAAACATTAAAATTGGGAACAAACTAATAATTGGCTTTTCCAGCATTTTATTGGTTGCTATCGTAATTGGTTACATTGGATACAACGGAATGAACCTTATATCAGTTCATTACGATGAAGTTTCGCATAACCAATTGCCTGGCATTCATTCGTTGATGGCGATAAATCAAGCGCAAACGGCGATAGACGCTTCCGAAAATGCTTTATTGGCCGATAATCTTAGTCCTGAGCTAATAAAAGCTGCATATAATAATTTTGAGATTTCAAAATTGCGTGCCGACCATGCCTTTAAAGTTTACGATTCGCTTCCCCAATCAGCCAAAGAAGCGGTTGTTTGGAAAGAATTTGTTTTGGCCTTTGATGACTGGTGGCAACATCACGAGATTTTTGTGGGGCTGGCAAAAAAACACGATGCCCAAAATACAGTACAGGCATATAACGCGATGAAGGATTATACACTGATCAGCATCGCCGAACCTTTTGCCAAATCAGAAAAACTAATAAATCAACTAATTGCGATTAACACTGAGGAAGTTGAACATGAGAACCAAAAAGCTGATAAAGAAAGCAGCGTAGCATTAACGCTTCTGCTGATAGTAATTTTAATAGGTGTTATTCTATCCATTTCATTGGGAATAATCATCAGTAGGGCAATCACCATCCCTTTGGCAAAAGGCGTACGATTGGCCAAGTCGGTGGCTTTGGGTGATTTGACCGTTAACATTGATATCGACCAAAAAGATGAAATAGGCCAATTAGCTGATGCTTTGAAGAATATGGTTGAAAAACTGAAGCTTATTACCCGGGAAATAAAAAATGGTGCAACAGTTTTGGGGACTTCAGCTTCCGAGATTTTGACAACTGTAACTGAGATAATTACCGCTGCTGCCGAAACAGCTACTTCGGTTACGGAAACAACAACAACGGTTGAAGAAGTGAGGCAAACCTCGATGGTGTCGAACCAAAAAGCGCAATCGCTGATGAAAAGTTCGCAAAAAGCTGGCGATTCGGTCGAAAAAGGAAGAGCCTCTACAGATGAGGTTATCGCGTCAATGAAAAAAATCGATGATCAGATGAACCTTATTTCCGAAACCGTGCTTAAATTGGCCGAACAGCACCGCACCATTGGCGAAATTACCACAAGCGTATCCGATATTGCCGACCAATCAAACCTGTTGGCCGTAAATGCAGCCATCGAAGCAGCAAAAGCTGGCGAACAAGGAAGAGGTTTTGCCGTAGTGGCACAGGAAATCCGCAGTTTATCTGACCAATCGAAAAAAGCGACTGCCCAGGTAAAAGATATTTTGGATCAAATTAATAAATCTGTTAACCAAGCAGTTGGCGTAACCGAACAAGGTTCGCGAACCGTTGCTGATGGGAGGAAACTTGTGGCACAAAGTGGAGAGGTAATTGAACTTCTGGCCTTAAACGTGGAAGAAACCGCACAAGCTTCAATACAAATATCCTCATCCAACAAGCAGCAAATGGCTGGAATGGAACAGATTGTGCCAGCGATGGAAAATATAAAAATAGCCAGCGAGCAGCAATTGTCGGGGATAAAACAAGCGCAAACGGCAGCCCGCGACCTGAATGTTTTAGGCCAAAACCTGAAAGACATCATTGAAAAATTCAAAATGTAATTTGATGCTGTTTATAATCCCAATAGTTTAATATGTTCAGTAAAACC
>CAIRHD010000262.1 GCA_903878265.1 uncultured Bacteroidales bacterium
CAGTTTCCGCTTCTCATGCCGCGGTAAGGCTTTCCATCGGGCATGATAAAACCTGCATCCGGCCCTTTTGGATTATCGTAAGGGCTTAAGCTGTAATAGTTTTGCCCATACCAATCGTTTATAAGTTCCCAAACATTTCCAGCTATATCGTAAAGTCCGAAGGCATTGGCTCCATTGGAAGTTTGGTAAGTTGTCGCATTGCCGGGCCAGTTGTAGTCGGATTTCTGCCTGAGCGACCCATCATAAAAACCTACCGGAGTTGTGAGAGGATAGCTGCCAGATTCGTAAGGATCGCCCGATTGGGGCCAGTTTGCTTTTGTAATGTCCTGGTCGTTTCCCCATGGATAATTATAATATGGGTTATATTGCCCGCCTCTTCCGGCATGTTCCCATTCCGCTTCGGTAGGCAGACGGTAGCCATTCTTAGTAAAATCGCAGGTTGAAGTTGTGAGATTATAACAAGGATTCAAACCGTTTTGCTGGCTAAGCCAGTTACAATATGTTATCGCCCCAAGCCACATAACACCAACAACAGGATGGTTCAACCTGAAATCGGCTATGGAAAATACATTTCCATCATAAGCAATACTGTAATACGAAGCTATCTGGTTTGTCAGGCAAAGTGTATTGGTATCGCCGATGTTGTAAACCCTGTTATTCAGTACTTCGATAGTTCCATTAAGCAACGACGAATTCAGAAATGCAAGAAACTGTTGGTTTGTGGTTTCGGTACTTCCCATATACATGGAATCCACTTTTACCGTATGGATCGGAAACTCATCACTTGGGTGATTGGGGTCAATAAAGCCAATGTGATCGCCCATTTCAAATTCGCCACCTGGTATCAGCGACTCGGAAATATTGAGATCAGTTTTATCGAAACCGCCTCTTACCAAGAACACATTTTCCTTTACAGTTTTTTCGTTGTACGAAACAATTCCATATTCAATGTTAAAATCCCAGGCTTTTACCGGCGCATTCTGCATGGAGGTTGATGACCAGTAGTTTCCTGAAAGGCAATTAGGGAAAAAGGTTTTGTTGAAAGATGGTTTCGAAAGGCTTGGATCGTTAAGTGATTGCAATTCCTTGATGTTGGGTAGCCTCCAATCGGTTTTTTCGGCAAGCAACAGATTATTGGCGTAGGTCAAAGCTTCCTCCCAGGTAAATGTGTTCGGTGCCTGGATCTTCTGCCAGGTGAGGCCAGTAAAGTTATCGGTAACGGTTTCATTTCCATTATCGGTGAAATGGGCAACTGAAAAAGTAGTTGTTATTGGTTTCCTGACGGCCCTAACATGAAATTTTCTGCTTCCACCTGCACTCACGGTTTCGGTTTTTGCATGGGCACCAATTCCTCCTCCCGCATTTACCAACCAGATTTTGGATGCATCATCAACCCGCACTTCGCTCGTCCACCAGTATTCTGCCTGTGTCAATGTAAAATATACAGTATTTAAAGCTGGGTTCAGATGACCTAAATTATTGATGCTGTATAATTCGATACCGGTCGGAAGCCGCCAATCAGAATACCCGGCCAGCACCAGATTATTACAATAGGTCGTTGCATTTTCGAAAGTCATTTCGCCTCCATCCGTCTTCTGCCACATCAAACCTGTAATGTTATCGGTTATAGTTCCATCAGCGTTGTCAGTAAACGATGGCGGGTTGATGATAAAGTCCGAATCCTCGCCTTGAGTGGAAGTAAAACTGTCTGTTTGCCCAGAATCAGGAATCCTGAATGGCAACAGATTTTGTGCTTTGGTTTCAAGGATAAACAAAGTGGTTAGTGCTATAAGCAAGGATTTGGAGAGTAATATTCTATACATAGTGAACCGGAATTTGGGTTAGTTTTTCAAATCATTTTCTATTTTATCCATTTGCTGAACCAAAATTATTCTGCCTTTAGCACCAGACCAAAAACAATCAATGTTTACGTGGTTTTTATCTGTGGATGACGATTTTTTCTCAACAACTGGAATTCAATGGGGTACTTAAGTTTGATTTCAGGGAAATAAATTGCTAAAGCTTGAATTTATTC
>CAIRHD010000263.1 GCA_903878265.1 uncultured Bacteroidales bacterium
ACCCACGAAACCGTGCTTGAAATAGACCTCAACGCATTGGTTCACAACCTGAATTATTACCGCTCCAAATTGGATCCAGGAACCAAGGTAATGGCCATGGTTAAGGCTTTTTCGTATGGAAGCGGGAGTTTCGAAATCGCAAACCTGCTTCAGTTCCATCAGGTGGATTATCTCACTGTGGCGTATTCCGACGAAGGGGTTGAACTTCGCAAAGCAGGGATAAAACTGCCAATCATGGTAATGAACCCTGACGAGGAGAGTTTCGATACCATGTTAAAATACCAACTCGAACCTGAAATATATAGTTTCAGGATTTTGAAAATGCTCGAAGCTGCCATATTGCGCTTGTCACCTACGGCATCAGCAGTTGGGATACATATTAAAATTGATACCGGAATGCACCGGCTTGGCTTCGACCCATCGGAAGTTGACGACCTGATAAACCAATTGAAAGGCAGGACGCATATTAGGGTGAAATCCATATTCTCGCACCTTGCCTCTTCCGACAATGCTGATGGTGATGATTTTACACGTCATCAAATCAGTTTGTTCCGTATGGTTTCGGAACGGATTTGTTACGAATTTGACTATCCAGTTTTCCGACACATCGCCAATACAGCCGCTATTACGCGCTTTCCAGAAGCCCGCTTTGATATGGTTAGGCTTGGGATTGGATTGTATGGTATTGCACCTATGCCTGATGAGCAGGAAAAACTCCAGAATGTCAGCACGCTTCGTTCGATAATTTCGCAGATTAAACATATCCGCACCAACGAAACAGTGGGTTACAACCGCCGCCATACTGCAGAAGTGGAATCCACCATAGCCATCGTACCAATAGGATATGCTGATGGGTTAAGCCGGATTTTGAGCAACGGTGTTGGACATTTAAAAGTGAAAGACACTTTGGTGCCCATAGTTGGCAATATCTGTATGGATATGACCATGGTTGACATAACTGGCATCAATGTCCGCGAAGGCGATGAAGTACTGATTTTTGGCAAGGAACTTCCAATTGCCGAACTTGCCCGCGAAATGGGTTCTATCCCTTACGAAATCCTTACCGGTATCTCGCAAAGGGTAAAGAGGGTTTATTTTCAGGAATAACTGAGCAGCCCAAATTGCGATATTGCAACTGTAGGCTGTTAGCAACACTTGTTTGCTAATCCGAAATCCGCATTCCAAAATCCGCAATCTGCAATCTTTTAGGGAAAGTTTTGGGGTTGTTTTTGGGGTTTAGGGGAAAATCCGACATCGCACATCCGACATCGCACATCCGAAATCCTTACCCCCTTTTCCTCGACGACCCTTTGCCACCTAAAAATCCCCAGCCACCACTACCAACCAGGAAGCCAAAGGCATACCACACACCGTTGTTGTTTTGAGCATAAACCGTAACATCGTTGCGGAACAACATGGCAATCAAATCAAATGGTGCTATAAACCCATGTAGCAGTCCACCCAGGAAACCATACGTATGTCCTGTTAAGCATGGTGTAACAACTTCCTTATTGGAACAACCCGTAAGCATTGTTATGCCTACGAAAAGCTAAACAAACAGTATTGCTTTGGTGTTTTTGTTCAAGGTATTCATATTGAATATTTTAGAGATTAGTTTTGGATTTGATTTTTTGATTTTCATCGTCTTTTGAGGCTTTAAAGTTACAAAGCTTTAGCATTGGGTGAAAAGGATATAAAAACTTAACATATATTTTCCTGTCAGCATCGTATCTTTGCGCTTTCTAATTGCAATTGAAACGTCAGTATAATTTTACACCTCAACCAGCATTTTCTAATTTCCATTAACAATTAACCGATAACAATTAACCAAACAAAAATGGCAAAATCAAAAAACATAGCCCTTGTGGCACATGATAATTGCAAGAAAGACCTTGTAGAATGGGTGCAATGGAATTGGGAAATACTTAAGGATCATAAACTTGTGTGCACAGGAACAACAGGCCGCATGGTTGGCGAAGCACTTGCATCGCGCATGGACGATGATAAATTAGAAGAAATACAGATAAAAAAATTAAAATCAGGACCTTTTGGTGGC
>CAIRHD010000264.1 GCA_903878265.1 uncultured Bacteroidales bacterium
CAGAATCCCTCTATAATGTTCACATAAATTATCTTTGTGTTTCATAACCCCAAATATACCTCTTTTTGGGGAGTCTTTTGATAGGCCGTGTTTTCCCTGAAAGGCTTTTTTCCTGAAAGGAAAAATGTAGTTTCTTGTTGTAAATTGTTGGCCTTTTGATGTACATTGCCGGCTTATTGATATGTATTGTAAGTTGCTTATGCGATATTATAATCCTCTTGATTTAGATTGTACGTTTCTTCATATATATTTTATACCTCGTGCTATGTGTTGTGAGTTTTTTGATTGGATTGGTGCGAAATTTACACGATATTGTTGCTGGTTTAATTCCGGTTTGCAGGTTCACTATATTTAGTATTAAGTAGATACGCCTGATAATTAAAGGTTGGCTTGGAGTTTATGGATATTGGAATTGAAATATCTGTTGATTAATAGATAGAAAAAATCAACATCAATATATTTTAGGGTATTGTTGCTATTTAAAATTAGTTTTAACTTTGAAGTGCAAGTAAAAGAAACCGAAAACTTTGTTATTCCATTAAAACTTTAAAACAATGCATGACCAACAGAGAAACAAACTGAAAATGTATATGCTGGTTAAGGAATTTTTACTGGCATCGGAAGCTATTACTGACAACTGGGCGGCTTTTGCAGCCTTGTTTGCCAGTTTTACGGATTATATAACCGAGATTTTTGCCGTGGCGGCGCAACAGGAAGAGGATAATACGGGGGTAACCAAAACAAAGGCACTGATTAAAACAGCCTTGATTGCTAAGATGCTGGAGATTTCGGAAAAGTGCAGGGCTTATGCTTCCGTAAAGGATGATATGGAGTACCTGGGTTTGATAAAATTTATGAAAGGGGAATTGCAGAATGCAGCCGATGCGATGTTGATTACCAAATCCAATACGCTACAAACCCATGTTGCGCCCAGAAGGGATGAGTTAGCGGTTTATAAACTTGAGGATAGCGAAATGAGTGAACTGCTGGCACTGAAAAACCAGTTTGAGGCTATTTATACCCTACCGGAAAGCAACAAAAAAAAGGTTGCAAAGCTTACCGCAAGACTAAAGACCCTTTATAAAATGGCAGATACCGTGGTGATAAAGATGGATGCCCTTTTGTTGTTGAGCCGGGTGCAGTTGCCTGATTTTTATGAGGCATACAGGCGCAAGCGGATAATTGGGAAAAGGCCAACCCGCACCCGCGCCTTGCAACTGTGGGTGGTTGACGATGCTACGGGGTTGCCTGTTGCCAAGGCTAAGGTAACGGTAAGACATAAAGCTGGCACCAATTTGGTAAAGGTGGTGCGCAGCACCGGACCCAAAGGCGGAATGATAGTTGCAAGTATGGATGCCGCCGAATATGAATACGAGGTTATTTACGGCGGTTATTTGACCTCAACGGGTTCGTTTTTTGTAAACGATGGGGTGATGACGGATGTTGTTGTTAGATTGAAGAAGTGAGTAGTGAATAGTGATGGAATAAAAAATCCCTGCTACGGTGTGGCGGGGATTTTTTTGTGGTGTTTTGACTTTTAGTGGGAGACAAGTGCCACTGATTTAGCGTAGTAATGTTTTTACTACCAAAAGGATATAAAATCGTTTGATAAATAATCGACATTTTCATCACGAAACTTCGCTGGTATTTGTTTGGGCATGCTTGAAATTATTGAATTAATATATTTCATCAGCACTTCTGTGTTTTCAATTTCATACTTTGTACTAACCAATTTTACATCTCTAATATTCCCTGTTTTGTCAACTATGTATTCGATGTTTGCTGTAAATTTACTCAGATTCAGTTCTGCTTTTGCTTTTTGAATATCAGGATTATTTTTTCTAAATTCTGACTCGGCATCATTTCCACCAGGAAACGATGGAGGGGTTTGAGTAAAAAAGAATACTTTACTACTATCCTCATATAACCTGTAGACTGCAACAATGTTAGATGATTTTGTCCGATTAAGGTCTGCATAGCATATCTGGGTTGTATTATTTTTATTTCTTTTATCATGAATATATGCGGTTTTGTAATTGGTATCTTTAGGACTCTCTATTATTTCCATAAACCGGGATTTCCTGTTTGTACTTCTTACATAATTTCCATCGTAAAAAACGGTGTCGGACGCTATGCAAAATTTAGAATATAAATTACCTGCATCTTTATCAAGGTACAATTCTCGCAGGAAGAACATTTCATTGCAAAAACTACAAGTGTCTTCTCTATAAAGTTTGGTAACTGCATGATTATATATACCATTTCTATCATTAGGAAATTGCATCATATAAAGAGAGAGCATAGAATCCGCTATGGCATACTCCCCTTTCTGAAATTGATCTAAACCCATCTTAAATAAGTCCTGAGCTTTAATCATAAAGCATTGTGCGATAAACAGGAATACAATAATTAGTCGTTTCATGTAGATAATTTTATAAACATTGCCCAAAAAGTAGTTTCGTGTGGCAAATGTATTAATTATAACACTGCCAAATGCAAGAATTTGCTTGGTGGCCCGGATAAATCTGAAAAAAGAAATGACAGAATGGCGTGCGAACGGAGGTTGATTAGTGTTGTTTTCGCCTTACCTCAATCCTTGCCTGCGACATCCTTTCCCTAAGGCCACCTTGCTGAAGGAAATCTTTTTCCAAGGTTTTTATCTGTCTGGAGAGCAAAAAGGAGGTTAAATTGACCAAGCCGATCATTACATTGGCCGATACTTCCGGATCGGGGCTTTCTATGCCTTTTCGGTAGGTTTCAAACGTTGCATCGGGGGTGGTAAGCAGTTTTGTAAGGTGTGGATAATAAGCGTGTTCCTTAGACCAGATTTTTAACTTGCGGGTACGTAAAAAATCTTTGTAATCGGTTAATAGTTCTTCGAGCGAAGCCCGGGCAACATTGGTGAGTTTAATTTCCATTTCTTTGGAAGTGCCGGAAGCCATGCTGCCTTCAACAATGTTTTGCTTGCCCGAACGGGCAGCTTGCACCATTTGGTCGATGGTGCGGTCGTAAGGCCTGAAATATTTTTTGCAGAAATAGTAGGTGCCATCGTAAATAATTTCGGCTTTTTGGTAAGTTATCAAACGTTCGTAACCTCCATGTTTGGGTATAAAGCCATCGGGGTTGTATTGCTTATCCATTGTTTGCTTCCTTTATACGTTGTTTTCTGTGGTTGTTTTGGTTGGACAGTTTTGACGGGTTCGACATCCTGTACTATGTCCACAAAGTCGAACCCGTCTAACGAAAATGATGCGTAATGCGTTAGGGCAAAAATACATTTTTTAACTGCCGGTTTGTTATCAATCTTGGTTTATCATAAAATGTTCGATCAGCGGATTATGATTTGATTTCAGCGATTAGTTTTTCCCTCTCACCGATTGCAGGATACATTGGTGTAACTTTAAAAAACATACTAACGTCATACACCCATAAACCCTTAAAAATGAATTCTATGAAAACTAAAAGTGTAATTATCATCCTTCTCCTGACAGGTTTCGGGATAAGATTGATGGCTGGTGGCGCAAACATCAGTTACGTTAAAACCGAAAACAAGGTTTATTTCGGCGAGGATATTAAAATGGGGCTGTTCAATACGAAAGTTTTTTCGCCCGATGGTTCTATTGCCCTGGTTCATAACCATGATATTGTTGGCTATATGCACGATTCAAAATTGGTAGAGTTAATGCCGCTTGTTGGCGAGAACAACGAAAACCTGGGATATGCAATGATGGAGTATGTAACATCGCGTTCGGGCTTGCGGCTGTACCGCTATTCCAGCCACGATCAGAAAACACCGCAACACTCATATTTCGTTTACAAAAACGGGAAATTACACTTGCGCATAACTCAGGAAAATGCACTTTCGACCTTGCCTTTTTTTGGAGTTAAAGTATTGTAAAAACGAAAAGCAGAAGACAGGCTTAACTAATTGTGCTAAAGGTTCCAGCATACTGGTTGCTGGAACCTTTAGCATTTTATGACATACCACCTTTAAATAATATTGCTGGCCACTAAGTGCCAAATATTTAGAATGCCTATTTTGCGTATAAACTTGATTTGCTATATTTTGCAAGGATATAGGCGTACATCTACCTACCAGTTTTAGATCAAGTCCTTTCCTAATGCATAATAAAACAATGGGCCGAGAAAAAAGCCTACAGAATGATGCTACCAATAAGGATTCTTGCTGTAACAGGGGTCTTAAAACCGAGATGTTGATAATCTATTTATAAGTACTTTTGCATTTGGCATTAAGCGGCATATTTATGAGGGCTTTTTTGATCGTTTTGGTATCGTTGGTATTTTTTACCCGTTGCGGAAAGCAGCAGGTAAGCCAAGCCGATTTGCCAAAAGTTATTGCCCCAATAGAGATAAATTATGCTGCAGGTGTAATGATTTCACCACAAAAAAAAGCTGCTAAAGCATCAAACTGTAACTTTAATTTCGCCGAAAAAATTCTTTCACCTCATCGTATCCCCGTGCTGGATACGGTAAGCAACCAAATGGTTTTCGTAAAATCCAATGGCGACAGGGTTAGTATTATTTTAGATAAATTGGTTGGCAAATATGACATAATCCTTTTCAACCCAAACAGCAATCCTGTTCCTCTGCGGATTGCTGACCTGCAAGGTGCTTTTGATCAAATATTTAACTTCAACAGCACTAACAATTTCAAATCAAAGGCCAAGAGTTCCATTCGCCAAACTCCAAAAATAGCAGAGGACACAATCTCACACAAAACTGTAAGTGAATTGCTTTTAAAGTTAAAAAACCGGCACAAGAAAATTATTTTTACAACTTTCGACACTTCGGCATCAAAACTTATTTTACGCAACATTCCCGAAATTGAATGGGTTGAACAAAAAATAGATACACGCAGGATTTTGAAATTCAGCTTCGAGAACGACCTGATAACTTATGCCAACACTGACCGCTATTTTACCAACGGCATTACATTCGATTTGCAGGCTGCATGGTTAAGCCGTTCACCAATCAATAAACTGATGCTCCGCTACAACCACAAGGCAAATGTCACCTACAACCTGAGCATGGTGCAGGATATGTTTACGCCAACCGATACCCGTGTGGCACCTACCTTGCAAAACGACCGCCCGTATTCGTCGTACCTCTATTTTGGTTTTAGCAAAACCACAGCCGATCCAATCCGCAAGATTAAGATTATGAGCAAATTGGATGTAGGTTATATTGGCCCACATTCGCCAGGTTCGTATATGCAAACACTGGTACACAAATCCTTTCCTACCAACGATGTGCCTCTTGGATGGGAAACCCAAATCAATACCGATATTATTTTGAATTATTCAGTTCAGGCACAAAAAGCGGTGGTTAGCACGCAAAAACTTACAGTTTTGGCTAACTTTGGTACAAAAGCAGGGACTTTAAATACGTCAACATCTGCTGGGCTACAGCTTTTGGCAGGAAAATATGAACCTATTTTCGGACTGGCCGATAACGAAAAATGGCCCAAAACCGAATACTACTTTTTCGCAAAAACAAACATCAGTTTTTTGGCCTATAATGCACTTCTCGAAGGCGGTATGTTTAACCACAACAATATTTTTGTCCTCTCCGGAAATCAAATACAAAGGTTTGTGGGAAGTGCCGAAGCCGGTTTTCACCTCCACTACAAGGGGGTCGGGCTCGAATTGGCTCAACACTACCTATCTCCTGAATATAAAAGCGGATTATGGCATAAATGGGGAAGGATAAGTTTGTTTTTCAGAATTTAATGCGGTAATGTGTTAATGTGATAATGTGTTAATGTGGCAATGCGATAATGTGTTTATGCGATAATGAGGCAATGTGATAATGTGTTAATTGTCTATTGTTTATAAATTAATTTCAACCTTTACTTTTGCTTCTGTATTTCTAAAAAATGGCTTCAATAAATACTAAAACCACAACATTTCCTTTTTTCGCACCTCAAAGGCTATTGCGGATATTCGTGATATTTACAGTTGCTATTCTGCTGGCAACTCTACCTTTTAAAATTTCGGAAAGCGCATCACAGGCTAAAACGCCAATCGCTACGCACGAAATCACCCTCATCTTCACCGGCGATATCATGCAACATTTGCCACAGGTGGAAGCTGCTTGGAACAACGAATTGGACAAGTATAACTACGATTCGTGTTTTAAATACATTAACCCCTGGCTTTCGAATGCCGACTTTGCAATTGCCAATCTTGAAACCACCTTGGCAGGAAAACCTTATAGTGGTTACCCTGCTTTTAGCTCGCCCGATGAACTTGTAACCGGTTTGTTGAATGCTGGAATTGATTTGGTAGGCACTGCCAACAACCATTGCTGCGACCGTGGCCGGGTTGGAATCGAACGCACAACATGCATTCTCGATAGCCTGGGAATGATGCACTTCGGAACTTACAAAAATGCAGAATCATACAGCAAAACCAATCCATTGATTATTAATACCCGAGGTTTCAGGTTGGCTTTTACCAATTATACTTACGGGACTAACGGAATCCCTGTGCCAGAAAACAATGTGGTCTGCTTGATTGAAAAGGACAGGATGAAAGCGGATTTGTTAGCCGCGCACGATTCGGCAGTTGATTTTACGATAGTATTTATACATTGGGGCGAGGAATACCAACGCGAACCCAATGCTTTTCAGAAAGATATTGCCGATTATCTTTTCGCAAACGGTGCCGATATAATTATTGGTTCGCACCCGCATGTGATACAACCGATGGAATGGCGCAAAGCCGACAGCCTGCATAAGGAACAAATAGTGGTTTGGTCGCTCGGAAATTATGTTTCTAATCAACGAAAACGCTTTACTGATGGAGGAAGCATGTTTTCGGTTACATTGCAAAAAGAACAAGGGCACGCACACATAAAAGAGGCCGGATACCAGTTAACATGGGTACATAACCCAACAATTGAAGGAAGAAAGCAATATTTTATACTTCCAGCTGCACGTTTCGAGAACGATTCTGTTTTGTTAGATGCCCAATCGCGTACTGACTTAAAGATTTTCCTAAGCGATTCGAGGGAGTTACTTGACGGGAATAATTTGAATATTAGGGAGATAAAGTAAGTTCAGGTTCATCCTTGAGCAGATTTTTTTGAGGAATTCAAGCTCATTGTAATATTAATAGGTAGTGTTCAAAATTTCTTTTTTTTAACCGCAATTAATATTTTTAGGATTTCGACATTCTAATTTAGTACTATACTTGCTATCAATTTCTAAAGTGTTATTTTTTCAAAGTGTTTTTTATCAACACGTTACAAATACTAACAGCTGATAAGCAATTTTAAAACTATAAAATCCAAGTTCGAAGTATGAAATATTTCAGCAAATGAATTCGTAAATTCGATATTATGTACACTATACCTGCGTACATAGTGTGTACTTTTGCGAAAAAATAAATAGCAACGGATAAGTTATCTCGTTTAATTTGAAGTGGGCCGCCCGCCTTGACTTTCAGGGTATATTTTTCCAATAAACTATTCAGTTTATTGTTTGGAAATTATGCCATTTTGACTGCCGCACAAGTTTGCTATTTTAAAAATACAAAAAACACAAAATGAGGTTAAATACAAAACGGTTTGTTTCCGGGGTACTAATTGTCTCTTTTTTTGTGTACTCGATAGTAATTTATACTGTTGGGACACGGATTGATAAGGGTGAAAAATACCTGACTATACAAGCAAAAAGAGGAAAACTGCTGTTTCAGAAAAAGAACTGTATTGCATGCCACCAACTATATGGGCTTGGGGGATTTATGGGACCCGATCTTACCAATACCATTTCAGCTTTGGGGAAAGGGCCATTATTCGCAAAAGCATTCCTGATGGCTGGTTCGGAACGGATGCCCAATTATCATCTAACCGAAACAGAAATCGCCGAGCTGATTGCATTCCTTACCTATGCCGATAAAACCGGCGTTTCACCTGTAAAGAAATTTGAAATAAACTATGATGGAACTGTTAAATGGAAAGGAAAAGATGAAAAGGGAAATTAGTATTTACTTCATTTTATTTGCGATACTATCTTTGTTAGGAGGTGTAATGTTTGGTATCCTTGGCGCCTTTCAATTTTTAATGCCGGTTTTTTTCAATTGGATCCCATTTATTAAAAGCCGCCCACTGCACGTTTCGCTGGTAATTGCATGGATATTTTTAAGTTCCGTTGGAGGTATATATTACTATTTACCAAAGTATTGCAATGTAACTTTGTTTTCGGGCAAATTACAAAAAATCCACTTATGGATTTTTGTGATTACTGGTTTCGGGGTTATCATATCTTATTTAGTCGGCTATTTTGGCGGTAGGGAATACTGGGAATTCCCACCAATTTTGGCTATTCCTATCATAATTTCCTGGCTACTGTTCGGGATCAATTATTTCAAAACTGTCTTTACGAAAACCGAGCCCTGGCCAGTTTACCTTTGGATGTGGGGAACCGGGATTTTCTTTTTCCTGTTTACATATTTAGAATCCAATCTGTGGAACTTCCCGTATTTCAGGGATCATTTGGTGCGCGATATTACGGTGCAGTGGAAATCCAACGGTTCCTTGGTCGGTTCCTGGAATATGCTGATTTATGGGACTGCTATTTTTTTGATGGTCCGCATCAGCAACGACGACAGCATTGCAAAAACAAGGCTCGCTTTTATAATGTACTTCCTTGGGTTGACAAACCTCATTTTTAATTGGGCACATCATATTTATATTGTTCCCAATGCCATTTGGGTGCGGTACATCGCTTATGGGATCAGCATGACCGAACTACTGATTTTAGGCAAAATAATATGGAACTGGAAAAGGGATCTCACCAAGGCTTTAAGGGATTTTCATATTCTGGCCATCCGGTTCATTGTGGCTTCAGACGTCTGGATTCTATTAAATTTAACGCTTTCCATACTTTTATCAATACCAGCCATCAATATTTTTACTCATGGCACACACCTCACTGTTGCTCATGCCATGGGCAGTACAATAGGAATAAACACCATGATTTTAATAGGTTCCTGTTTGTTTTTGATACCAGATATTACAAAAACTCAGTTCAACCTCAAACAAAGTTTTTCCATTTCCATAGGATTTTGGATAATGAATATTATACTTCTCTTCTTTTGGGTAGCATTAATTTTCGCCGGATACCATAAAGGGTATATGGTTGTTGAAGACAAACTGGTGTTTCAGGTCATGATGGCTAAAATTCAACCGTATTTGGCTGTAGTTGCTTACACCGGTATCGGTATTTTTGCAGGAATACTGATGATTTTTGCTCCTGTATTAAAATTGATCAAAGATTATATCCGGTAAAAAGGCATTACCACTAAAAAAGGGATTTCACTTTCCTATTCAATACTTCTTTGAAAGCCCTACCTTTGGTTTTGGATTTTCTACTTCACTTTTACCTTCTTGGCTTTGTGCGTAAACGCCATCTAAATTTTGGCTGTTTATGTGTTTGGCATTGCTACAAACAAATATTTTCGGATTTATCCACATCCTTTCCAGTTAATTTCCTGCCGTTTATACTTATAACTACTTCCGCATTAGTGTGATACTCAGACAATAAATAAGGTGGCAAATCTTCAACAGATGATGGTATCTTCTTCTTTTAGTGCTAATTATAAAATCCTATTCATAGATAATTGATTGTTGCCGTTAAATTTGAAGGTCAGGATATGAAATAATTCAGGAATACGGTTCGCATATTGCATGTTTATGTACTGTTCATCTGCGTACATAATGTATATTTTTGCACCAAAATAATTAATACGAAATGGAAATCAGGAAAATTACAATTATTGGAGGCAATGGAAAGGATGGCTCAAAGGAAGCTGTCGAACGCTTTGATCTGAAAATGGGTGATATTGTATCAATTGTCGGCCCAACAGGATGTGGAAAAACAACTTTGATAAACGATATTGAATTGTTTGCAAACAGGAATACACCATCAGGCCGACAGGTTTTGATCAATGACGAAGCTGTACCGGAGGACTTCTCCTTTGATCCTTCGAAACATCCAATTGCAATGATATCGCAACACACAAACTTTTTGAGTGATTTGCCCGTTGGCGAGTTTCTTACAATACATGCAACTGTTCGGGGTGCCGAAAATATAGATAAAATATTGCAGGAAACCCTTGATTTCGCAAATAAACTCACTGGAGAAGCAATCATCAAGGAAACAGCAATGACTGAATTGTCGGGCGGACAAACCCGCTCGCTCTTGATAGCGGATGCCGTTGTCATCGGCAACTCTCCCATTATTTTGCTCGACGAAATTGAAAATGCGGGAATTGACCGAACCAAAGCATTGGAACTACTAAAAGGCTATGAGAAGATTTTTGTATTTGTTACCCATGATCCGTGCATCGCTTTGCTGTCCGATTTCAGGATAGTATTGAAAAACGGAGCCATGCAACGACTGATTACTACAGGACAAGAAGAAAAATCAGCAGCTACCGAAATGAAAAAAATGGATGATATAATGTTGAGTTTCCGTAGTATTATCCGTGCCGGTGACGAAATTTCCGAAGATATCCTTAATGAAAAAATGAGTGTACTAACCTGTTAATAAGACGAAATGAAACTAATAATTTTTGCCGGACCTCCTACTTGTGGAAAAACTACAGTTATCAGGCAAGTGATCAAACGCATGATTGCCAAGGAACTGAAACCATCCTACCTCAAAATCGACGTACTGTTTGCCGATGAGGACGAAACAATTCACAAGGAATTCGGTATCCCAACAAAAAAAATCTATTCAGGCGAATTATGCCCTGATCATTGCAATGTTGTGGTATTGGATGAAGCCGTTGAATGGGCTCAAAAATCCGGCTCAGATTTCTTATTTGTCGAAACCGCCGGACTTTGCCTGCGATGTTCGCCCTATGTGGAAAATTCACTAGGAATTGTTGTACTCGAAGCTACCAGCGGTATGAACCTGCCACGCAAAATCGGTCCTATGCTAACATTGGCCGACATAAGTGTCATCACCAAAATTGACCTTATTTCACAAGCGGAGCGCGAAGTTTTCAGGTATCGGGTTCTTGAGTCTGCCAAAGGCATTAGGGTTGTTGAAAGCAACGCATTGTATGGTATCGGAATTGATCCGATTGTAACACAGATCATTAAAAGCCCTGAAGTTGAGTTCCCTATGTTCCTTCGTGGCAATCCGCCAGTTGGCACCTGTACTATTTGTGTAGGCAAAAAAGAAATCGGATCGAAAAACCATTTTGGCGTACTCCGAACCTTAGAACAGGAAATTTTTTATGTCGGGGAATAGTTCGATTGGATGAAGAACAAGGGAATTTATTTCGACAATGCCGCTACAACACAGCTCGATACCAGAGTTTTGGATGCAATGATTCCGTATTTTATCGAAAATTATGGCAATGCATCAAGCATGCACGATTTTGGTTCGAAAGCAAAAGTCGCCCTCTTAAATTCGCGGAAAACCATTGCCGATGCAATACTGGCCTTGCCAGAGGAAATTATCTTCACTTCATCAGGAACAGAAGCAAATAACCTGGCTTTAAAAGGGGTCGCGCTGGCGAATAGATCGAAAAGGAATCACATAATTGTTTCGTCAATCGAGCACGATTGCATACTTAATACAAGCCACTTTCTCGAAGAAGAGGGATTCAGGGTCACCTACCTGCCGGTGGATTCCTCCGGGATTATTGACCCAAAACTTTTAGAGGATGCAATTAGGCCTGATACTTTACTAGCTTCAGTAATGCATGTGAACAACGAAATTGGAACCATTCAGCCACTGGAAGAGATAGGGGAAATCTGTCATCAAAATGGTGTGCTTTTTCATTCGGATGCTTGCCAGTCGTTTGGAAAAATCCCAATCAATGTACTTTCCCAAAACATCGATTTGCTGACATTGAATGCGCATAAAATGTATGGGCCAAAAGGTGTGGGTGCACTCTACATACGTAAAGGGACAAAAATCAATACTTTGTTGCATGGAGGTGGACAGGAATCAGGATTAAGATCATCAACTGAGAACATTCCTGCCATTGCCGGATTTGCCAAATCCACTGAACTCTGTATAGAAGAAATGGCAACTGAAAGCAAAAGAATACAAGCAATGCGGGATTATTTGGCAGAATATCTGTTCGAAAACTATGCGGATATATACATAAACGGAAGCCAGGACCAAAGATTATACAACAACCTGAATTTCAGCATTCATGGACTTGAAGGCGAAACCATCCGTTTGCTCCTGCTTTTAGACGAGATGGGGATTGCGGTTTCGGCTGGATCTGCATGTTCGTCAAACGATAAATCAAATAACACATCTCATGTACTGAAAGCCATTGGATTGAACCAGTTCGAAGCCCGCGGAGCCGTGAGGGTTACTTTCGGCAGGTATAATACGATGGAAGAAGTAAAAAACTTCACCCAAGCCCTGGGAAGTGTTATAAGTCAATTAAAATCAATCTTCTAAAAAAATAAAACAATGGAAAGCCTACTTGAAACAACAACAATTGACAAGCTGCCAAACCTAAATTGTGGCGGCTGCGGATACAAAACCTGCGTAGAATTTGCCAATGCAGTTGATTTGTCTGAAACTGAATTAAAAAAATGTACCCATATTAAAAATGGGAGTGCAGTTGAAACAAACCACCAAAACTGCATGAATTGTGCTACCACAGAAAACTTGGGCACAAAATTAAAATGGCAGGATAGCCTGAAGCGTGAATTCGATTTTATCCTTGATGTTATAGAAGGCGATCCAGGTCCAAGGGAAACAATACTTCCGTACAACCCCGCATTAGTAAAAGACCTTGGAGTAAAACCTGGCGATGTAATGATTGGCCGCCCAATGGGTATGTCGTGCGGTTGCCCGATCACACACTGTGGTGTGGTAACCGATGTGGATGCGCGGAATGGTGTGATAAAATGGTGCGTTACCGGACCACTAAGGCCACGGAATGAAGGTTTTATCGACATAGGCTATTATGTAGCCCAGGCTTACGACGGCATAATTAAAGAATCAAAAGTGCCGATTGAATTAGGGCGCAGGTATTGGTTTATGCCTCACCGCTGCATGCTGCAATGGCGACATAGCGGATTGATCAATGCTGTGACCAAACAAAAGGATGGCAGTCTGAAAATACGCATCGAAGGCTTATTTATCGGTTAAGGAAAACGTTCCTATAAAATGTAAGTGTTGGTCTTTGTTTAGAGCAAGATTATTAACGCTTCCGTCTTGGTATTTTCACCGATTCTTTGGCGTGAATCCGTAATCAATGCTTTTAAAGGTTGAAGATGCTGCTTGTCAATTGAACAAAATTCCTGTTTATATGTTAAACAAGATACATATAACATTAATATTCAGAATATTACAAACATGAGTGAAGTATCACAATTACCCAAAGAAATATACCGTAGTTATATCTGCGCACATGCCAATCTGCCTCCTGTTGAAAGCACACATCAGTTTGTGGATGAGCTTGTGATGTTTCTGTTCCCATTAAAGAGTAACCTTACTGTTTCTTTAAAATCTTTGCAAAAGGAACTTCGGCGTTTGAGGTTTCGGTTAAGCGAATTGCTTTATCCCTTGCATGGCGATTCGGAAAGCGAAGTTACAGAGGCAGTAGATGCCTTTTTCAGCCGATTGCCCGAAGTGTATAAAATGTTGCTGGAAGATGCAAATGCTTTTCTCGAAAGCGATCCTTCCGCCCAAGGGATTGAAGAAATAATCATGTCTTTTCCAGGATTTTACGCTATTTCTGTTTACCGAATCGCCCACGAACTCCAGGTATTGAACATTCCTCTTTTGCCTAGGATTATGAGTGAATATATTCATGGGAAAACAGGTATCGACATCCATCCCGCCGCCTTGATTGGAAGAAATTTCTTTATTGATCATGGAACTGGGGTAGTGATTGGCGAAACCACAGAAATCGGGAACAACGTAAAAATATATCAGGGAGTAACTTTGGGAGCAGTGTTTGTCGAGCGGGGGCTTCGCGACCAAAAAAGGCATCCCAGCATACAGGATAATGTGATTATATATGCCGGAAGCACCATTTTAGGTGGAAAAACTGTAATTGGCCGCGGATCAATAATCGGAGGTAATGTTTGGCTTACTGAAAGCGTTGAACCCTTTTCGTTGGTTTATCATCAACCACAGATCGTTATCCGCGACAAAAAAGACTTTGTTGAACCAATAAACTATTATATCTAATGAAAGCAAATTCAATTTTACAAACCATAGGAAATACGCCTCATGTGCGTATCAACAAACTGTTCCCTTCGCAATATGAAGTGTGGATCAAACTGGAAAAAAGCAATCCCGGTGGAAGCATCAAGGACCGTATTGCACTTTCAATGATCGAAGAAGCCGAAAACCGTGGTGTCCTGAAACCAGGTTCGGTAATCATTGAACCCACATCCGGAAACACGGGTATTGGGTTGGCCATGGTGGCAGCAGTAAAAGGCTACAAAATAATTCTGGTAATGCCCGAATCCATGAGTGTTGAGAGACGCAAATTGATGTCGGTTTACGGGGCTGAATTTGTGCTCACGCCACGCGAAAAAGGGATGAAAGGAGCAATTGAAAAAGCTGCGGAGTTGGCATATACGACAGCAGGTTCGTTTGTCCCTTCACAATTTGACAACCCGGCAAATCCGGCAATCCATTTCGATACAACAGCTAAAGAAATAGCTGCCGATTTCCCGGAAGGATTAGATTATTTGATTACTGGTGTTGGCACAGGTGGCCATATTTCGGGAGTAAGCAAGTATTTGAAATCCTTGTGGCCTAAGCTGCAAGTTTTTGCAGTCGAGCCAGAACTTTCACCTGTAATAAGCGGCGGATCACCAGGGCCACACCCTTTGCAGGGAATTGGGGCTGGATTTATCCCCAAAAACCTCAACACCAAACTTATAGATGGAGTAATTCAGGTGTCGAAAGAGAATGCTTTCGATTTTGCCCGCAGGCTTGCTCTGGAAGAAGCTATTTTTGCCGGAATTTCAACAGGAGCATCCCTGGCGGCTGTAAATAAAAAACTGACCGAAATACCGGAAGGCTCCCGTATCCTTACCTTCAATTACGATACAGGTGAACGGTATTTGTCAATTGAGGGACTTTGGGAAAACTTTAGCTAATCTATCCTTCGCACCATTAATCTATTTTATAGATCACAGAAATCCACAACTATTCTCTTGTGGATTTCTGTGTTTCCAATGATTCCACAATTCATTATAAAAAAGAATCATGGCCGAATTGTCACAAACTGAAAATGAACAATATAGCCGTCATATACGGCTACCAGAAATTGGTATCCAAGGCCAAAATAAAATAAAAGCAGCTAATGTGCTTGTTGTTGGAGCCGGCGGACTGGGCTGTTCGGTTTTGCAATACTTGTGTGCTGCTGGCATTGGTACAATTGGCATTCTCGATAACGATTGGATTGATTTATCAAACCTGCCCCGCCAATTGCTCTATAATAAGGACGACGTTGGAAAACCCAAAACTCAGGTTGCTAAAGAAAAACTCCTGACTAATAATCCTCAAATAAGAATAAAAACACACTTTCTCCGCTTGAATAGGGAAAATGTTCTTGATGTCTTTTTACCCTACCAAATTATTGTTGATTGTACTGACAATTTTGCCACGCGCTACCTGATCAGTGATGCCTCGGTACTATCGAACAAGCCTGTTGTTTATGGTGCTGCTAACAAATTTACCGGACAGGTTACCGTTTTGAATTATCGGAACGGACCATCATTACGATGTATATGCCCTACCCCACCGCACCCGCTTGAAGTTCCTTCCTGTTCACAAACCGGCGTTCTTGGGCCACTGGCCGGAATTATAGGAGCTATGCTGGCAACTGAGGTAATTAAAATATTGTTAGGAATGGAAAATGTCCTTTCAGGGAAATATTTTGTGTTTGACTCTGCTACCTATTCAACCCAGCTTATACCTTTCAACAGTGATCATGAGGCATCCAAAATCATTGAATTGGGAATTTATGAGGATTCTAGTTGTGACGAAATTATTGAGATACAAAAGATTACGATCAACGATTTAAAACTTATGGAAGCTGAAAATCCAGGTTTATTGCTTATTGATTTACGTGATCCGGCTGAAAAAACAGATATTGGGCTTGATTGTGTATCTATTCCTTTTTATGATATCAGTCAGAATATCAATTTTTTAAAGGGGAATAAAACTATTGTTTTTTATTGCCAATACGGCATAGCGAGTTCAAAAGTCATTAGCTATCTGAATAATGTCCACAATATGAGGAATTTGTATAATCTAATCCTTTAGAGGTTCGTATCATAAAACGATCCAAGAAAAATATTTAAATGTTTATCTATTGCCTTGAATATCTGCTATTTCTACCATTTAATTTTATTTTTATCCCCTTTTAATGTTACTCACTTCCTGATTAATATAATACTTTATTGTTTATTCAAGCCTAAAATTGCCGTGTTTATTCACAACGAAATTCCCGAATTTCAGCCCAAGCCTGCCGAATACAGGTTGAACCTTGCCATATAAACATCTTGCGAATATAGTATTTTTAACATATATATCTTTGTATGGTTATTTTAATCCTTCCTAAATTAGAATGCTTAAAAGAACGAAAGCAATCAGGAAAAAGTTTCCGCTTCCAAACTAACCAACAAACACAAAATATGAAAAATCTTGACCATTCCATTCAAAAACCTGTCAGCTTTTCTAAGCCGCAATCATTAAGTAACTGGCTAATAATTACCATCTTAAGTTTTGCATCGTTTAATTCTTATTCTCAATGCTACTCCTATTATGTTTCAGGGCTTACCATTGAAGAGAACTGGAAAACTACACCTACCGCAGGTCGGGGATATAAGCCTTACTGGTCGTTTACCGGTGTAGCTGGCCGTACATACAGTTTTTCGGATTGTTACGGCGAACCTGGGCAATACACCGAAGAAACCCACATTATGATTTTAGATAATACAATGCAGGTTATTGCTTACATCGACGACAATACCTATTGCACCGGTAACAGCGCCTCGGGTGATTGGTTATGCCCGGCCAACGGCAATTACTACGTTGTGTTGGCACATTGGTGGTGCGATATGCTTCTGATTCCTCATGCGCTTACTCACAGGGTGCGGCTGGTCGCAAATTGGACTGGTGCAGTTTCAACTGATTGGAACAACGGTGATAATTGGAGCACCGGTCTTATACCCACAGCTCAAACTTATGTTATTATTCCATCACTTCCGGTAAACCAACCGCATATTACCAGCGGCACAGATTTACCAGCCTTATGTAAAGATCTTACAATCAGGGATGGCGCGGCCCTGACAGTAGAAACCGGCAAAGCCCTCACAGTAATCGGTAACCTAACCAACGAAGCCGGAATCAATGGGTTGGTAATTGAAAATTCAGGTTCACTTATGCACAACTCCAACGGGGTACAAGCAACAATCAAAAGAACTGTAAGCGGCAACAGTCAGTTGGATCAAAGTTGCTATCATCTTGTTTCGGTGCCACTTGCGCAAAGCTCAAACCCAACCGCAAATTTATTTAACGGATCTTACCTGTACTATCTTAACCCTAATGAAGCTAATGCGGGAAATGGCTCAATTTATGGTGTTTGGGCCTCGGTAGGCGAAAACGCTGCCACACCACTACAAAGCAACAAGGGATACATGTTATACTATCCAAACAATGCCGGGCATACCTACACTTTCGAAGGTGAATTGAATAATGGCGAATTTGCCAGCAGCGTGGTGGGCCATGCCGGAAATTATACCTGGAACCTCATACCCAATCCATATCCTTCAACACTCGATTGGATTGGCGCAGGTTGGTCAAGAAGTGCCGGGGTTGGTGGTGCATATTACGTATGGTCGGCAACAGAGAAACAGTATTTATATTGCAACATTGTAGGGCTTGGTACCACCACAAGGTATATACCTGTTGGTCAATCGGTAATGGTTGCAGTTTGGGATAATCCAGTTCCTTCAATTCTAGTAAATAACGATGCACGTTTGCACTACAACCAGGCCTTTAACAAATCATCCGAAAATTTCGAAAACCTTCTTAATATTAAAGCAAGTATAAATGGGCTTAAAGATGAAGCTTTTGTATGGTTTAACGCCGAAGGCACTGCAGAGGTTGACCTAAAACAAGACGCACTAAAGCTTTTTGGGGCGGCTGAAGCACCTCAGCTATACACTCTAAGTGGCGATACAAAACTTAGTATTAATGAGTTGCCTGTTCCTGAAAACCAAACCACATTAACGATGGCATTCGAAACACAAACGTCAGGAAAGGTAACTTTAAATACGTTTGGTAGTGAGAGTTTCGGATCAAATGTCAGTCTTTTTCTTAAAGATGAACTGGCCGGAAACACTATAAACCTGAAGGATCAGAATACGTACACCTTCGAACACAATCCAGTGAATCAACCAAATAGGTTTAAGCTAATTTTCAATAGTACAACTGGAATAGATGATGAGTTTGGAGCAAAAGACCGTATTTGGTTCTCCGAAAACCATCTCCATATCGCTGTTCACCAACCTACCAGCCAGCCAGCAACGATAGAAGTTTACAATGCTACAGGAAGGCAAATCCTGAAAAAGTCGGTTCTGCTTTCCAGCCAAACCAGCATGGATCTGAATGCCAGTGGGTTTGTGATTGCAAGGGTTACAGTTAACGGATCGGTTCTGGTGGCTAACGGCATATTAATGGAAAAATAATTTAGCCTGATTTTCCAAGCAGGAGTAAATCTTGTATAAATATCTTCGGCTAAGCCAAAAACAAGCCTGATATAATATCAATCTTAAACCAAAAAACAACATCATGAAAAAAATACTGATCATATTGAGCTTATTAGCTCTGGGATTTTCGAACCTTTTGGCACAAGGCCCGCCACCAAACCCTCCGGGTGAAGCTAGCAATGGAGGCACAAATGGCCCGATTAGCGGAAGCGGTGCACCTATAGGGAATGGAATAGAAGTATTGTTGGTTCTGTCTGCCGGATTTGCGGCAAAAAAAACGTATGATTCAAAAAACAAAGAATTATAGTTTACATCTCAATATTATAAAGGGTCTTATTCCTTAAACAAGAAAATTGATTTGTAACATTTTCTGAAAATGGTTTGGATGCTTGGCAGCAACAAATATTACATATTCCCGGTAACGGCTTTATCGTTCAACAATACTCATTTGGCAGAGTATTTAAATTTGCATATTTAAAACAATCCTGGGCTGCAACTCAGGATTGTTTTTTTTCTTTTGTTCTATTGGCTGGAAATTCCTATTGAAAATTTTCCCGACATGGTTGGTACTTATCTCCCATACTTACTTATTTCAACAAGCTTTGTATAATTTGTGATTTCCAGTACTTTGCCTTCAAAAATGAGAATTCCTTCCTTTTGCATTTTTGAAATAGTTGTGATTACATTTTCGTGCGAACACGCCGCAAATTCAGATATTTCCTTTTTTGTAATCGAAATAGTAAACTTATGGCTTTTATAAACGTGGTCCGCAAGGTAAATTATAATGTCGGCAATTCGCCCATGAACTTGCTTGTGAGCAAGGCTGATAAAATTAAAAATAGCCGACTGGAACATTTCTGTTGATTCTTCAAACATCATAATGGCATATTTGCCACTATTGATAAGCAGTTTTTTCATTGCCTTGCTATCAATCAGGCATGCTTCACAATCCTCAAGGGCAATAAGTGAAAAAATGTTAGTTTCTTTAAAAAAAAGATTTGCCCCACCCAAAAGTATAGGGCCGGTAACAACTGTCAGAATTATATTTTTGCGCGATTCATTCTCGAAATTGAATTTTACAATCCCTTTGTGGAGATAAACAAGATTGGTAGCTTTTGTCCCTTGCTTCAGGATGGTTTCGCCTTTTCGATAAAATAGTTGATGTGACGTTCTTCGAATAAGTTCAAAATCTTCAGGAGCAATAAGTTTGCAACTTAAAGACCTGAATGAACATTCGTTGCAATCAAAACGACTATGCCGGTTATCTGACATTTATAACAGAATTAATAAAATGTTGCATTAGGAATAATCATTAAAGTTGCTCCATCAGCTTCCGTCAACAAATGTACACATGTTCCGCGTATAATTAGTATATTTGCAAAAAAATGCCATAATTCAAAATTTGATTTGTTGGATTGGCATGAGAAATACACATCAAAATCATAAAATATACTGACATTGAAAAGTATAGGTATAATAGGAGTAGGATTTTCAGGCACCATGCTTGCAGTTCATTTGATCCACAAATCAAAAGAAGCATTTAAAATCTGTTTAATCGATAAAAGCGATTCATTAAATCTGGGTGTAGCGTATAAGCCAAATTCGAAGTCGCAGATACTCAATGTGATTGCTTCAAAAATGAGTGCTTTTCCTGACAAACCTGACCATTTTCTGGATTGGACAATGCGAGGAAACGAGTTTAAAGAAAAGGACAAGAATCTTATAGCAAATTCGTTCCTTTCAAGGCAGCTATACGGAGAGTACCTAAAAGAAGTTTGGGCGGAAGCTGCCGAAATTGCAAAGCATAAAAATATTTCTGTTGAACTGATTGATGGCCATGTTGTTGACCTTGAAATAAACCATCAAACAATAACACTTACGCTTGATAGTGAAAAGAAAATTGCAGTCGGGAAATGTGTTATCGCTTCCGGAAATCATGAACCCGGTAATTTGAAAATTAAAAATCCCTCTTTTTATAGCAGCAAAAAGTACTTTCGTAATCCCTGGCTCCCTGAAGTTATAAGCCTTCCCGATAGCGGTGAACCAATCCTAATAATAGGCAGTGGCCTTACCATGGTCGATACGGTACTTGGGTTGACGGAGCAAGGATTTAAGGGTGAAATATACTCAATATCACCCAATGGTTTGGATATTCTTCCCCACCGGCATATTGGCCAAAAATATTCGGGCTTGACTGATGAGTTACCAGAAACAATCTCATTATACGATATGGTAAAACTTGTACACAAGCATATAAAATTGGTCAGTGAATATGGTTTTTCGGCTGAACCTGTAATTGATTCGATCCGTCCATGTACGGCACGAATCTGGAGAAATTTTTCGAAAAGCGAAAAGGCATTGTTTGTTTCAAGATTAAAGCATTTGTGGAACGTGGGCCGCCATAGGATTCCATTGCACATATTCAGTAAAATTCAACAACTAAAGGAAGATGGAAAATTACATTGTATTTCAGGCAAGATTATCAATTTCATTGAAACTGAAAAATGCTGTAAAGTCGAGTACTTGGATAATAGGGATGATTGTATAAAAACTATTGAAGCATCTAGAATAATTAATTGCACAGGACCGGAAACCGACTTGATGAATGTTGAAAATAGCTTTTTGAAGAATTGCCTACTTAATGGTATTGTAAGTCAGGACAAATTAAAACTGGGCATCAGGACAAATATTGAAACATTTGAAGTAAAAAATTCGAAAAACGAAACTCAAAATAACCTTTTTACAATAGGTTCAAATCTGAGGGGTGAATTCTGGGAAAGTATTGCTGTGAATGAATTACGATCGCAGGCTGAAAGGCTTGCAGAGAAATTGATCGACTAGTGGGTACAACCGAAAAAATCCTTTATTCTGCCATCAAATCACGTAACGAAGTCTGTGCCAGCTTATCGTATGTATAATCCCGTATATCCTTAAACACTTTCCGCAAATTGCATTTTGCTTCGTCCTTGCAAAATTCGCAGGGTTGGTAAGCTTTTTCCGAAACGCAGGGTACCAACGCAATCGGCCCCTCGAAATAGCGTACAATCTCCGAAAGCCAACTGCATCGCTTTTTGTCATAGGGTTATTATTTGATGAGCCACGAGGCCGTCAAGCTGTTTGTGATAATAGCGGAATATTGCAGCAACCTCAATCTAGTTATCTCCCTAAAATACACCTTACGAAAAACACCTTATCGCAAAATGTTTCAAGGCATTCAAGGTAATAGCCGGAGCTTCGATGTAACCCATGTGTCCAACATTGTCGAGCAGCAGTATTTCGCTATGTGAAGGAATCACTGCCTGTTCAATTATTTGGTTATATGGCATTCGGCTGTCCTGTTTTCCAGCAATGAATAAAATTGGGGTTTTTGTCAGCAACAAATATTGAAGTTGACTTGGGCGGTCGCGCATTCCCGAAATGGCTGCAATTATGGCTTCCGGCACCATTGAATCTGCCATATCCTGTAGCTTTTGTATTTCCCTTTTATAATTTGCAAGGTGTTTTTGGTCGAATAGATCGGGAATAAAATGCTTGATAAAACTGCCCTTATTTTGCTGTACCACTGCAATGGTGCGGCGGCGGATTTCCTTTGTTACATCGCTGTCGGCATTGGCGTGCGAATGAAAAAGCACAAGCCCTGTAACTTGTCCTTGATTTTCGACAGCAAATTGCAAAGCCACATAACCACCCATCGAATGTCCTACAACCAAGGCATGTTCGATGTTTTCGGCATTTAGCACTGCTTTTACCACTTGCCCCATAAGTTGCATGCTATGGGTTTCGGCTATCATCCCGCTTTCGCCATGTCCGGGCAAATCGATGGCCACAACGGTAAAATCCTTTTGCAGGATATCTTTAAAATCATCCCAAATCGCTTTTGATTCAAGAAATCCGTGCAACAGAACAATTGCAGGACCTTGGCCGATTTTATGGTAAAATATATTTTTGTTCTGGAAATGAATTGATTTTTTCATGATATTTTTTTCTGATGGCGTACAATTTGTTTTTCACGAAGGGAAAACGATTAGCTTTTGTTAACCGTATTTTTAGCTATACTGCAAATGGGATAAAATCCGCGATTTATAATCACAAAAAGTGGACCACGGAGGCACGGATAACACGAAGAAAAGCACTGAGAATGAACTCCGTGAACTTAGCAAAGCGATATCACGAACTCCTAAAAGAATAAGCAATTGTGAGTAAACTCTGTGAACTCCGTGCCTCCGTGGTAAAAATTTCAAATCTAAATGCGACAATTTATCCCGTTTTGAGTATAAAATAGTAATAATTGGTATAACTTTAACAAAAAAGCTGCCCGAACAGGAACAGCTTTTTGTTTTTTTACTAAAAATTTTATTTCTTATTTGGATCCGGTGTTGGTGCTTTCTCTGCTGAATTTTTGGGTGGTGTCGGCATTTTAAGAACGGTTTTGTTAGTAGGTGGTGCAGGTGGTGCATTTTTATCTACTGGTTTTCCGTTTGCATCCAAAAATATTGGGGCGGGTTTTGCAGTGCCTCCTGTGCTGTTGGTAGCCGGTTTTATAGGTGTAGGTTTTACTGGATTTACAATAGGTTGCACAGAATTTACAGTCGATTTTGTTGACGATTTCACTGCAGGTTTTGTTGCTGGAGCTGGATTGGTTTTCGGGTCGGTTTTTGCGCTTTTCCCAGTTTGCTCTTTGTAGCCACCTTTCTTGTATTCGTTGGCCCTTTTCTTTGCTTCGGCAGCTTGTTCGGGAGTTAAAGAATTGTATTTCTTCTTCAGCTCAGCCTGATGGGCTTTGTTTTTTTCGAGGTTTTCCTGTTTCTGCTTGTCGGCAGCAATGCCGCTTGATTGAGCATTGACTTGTGTACAATACAACAAAACAGTTAGAACCATTGTAGCAGCAAATAATGTTGAAATTTTCATTATTCTTGTTTTAAAAATTGTGTGATTAAGATTTTACAAAAATTGTACCAAAACAATTTAAAGCAGTCAAAAGAGGATTTGCACTTTGCAAAGGCTAAAGAATAAATGTCCAGATTTTGCAGTTTTTTTTCTTTATCCTGAAATATCTGCTTTATTTTCAGTTTATGCGGCATGCATTTCCCATCTAAAAGCAATTGCGGAACTCTTATGTTTTATTGCTATTTGAATGGTTTATACCAAATTTGCGCCCCTTCGGAGGAAACCCTATTAAGAAAAATATAGCTTCCATCAGTATTCGAAAGGCCTGTAATGCAGTAATCGCCATTGCTCATTTCTACAATGCCAAAACCCTGATCGTCGCTTGCACCACCATACGTGGAAGTTGCCCCTAAAAGTCCTCCATTGGAATCGGTACGGATAAGATAAACATCCTGTGTGCCTTTGCTATCGGTAATACCGGTTATGGCAAAACCGCCGGTAGAAGTCTCGACCATAGAAGCACCATACTCATACCCAGTTCCACCGAAGATTTTAATTGGCCAAAGCTGGTTGCCGGCAGTATCGGTTTTTATGAGGAATACATCCTGGGTTGTCCCTTCCTGCAAGGTGCCACTTATAGCTAAAGCATTGTCCTTGGTAAGGATCAAAGAATAACCAATTCCGGTGTTATAGGTTTTTGTCCAAAGGCTATCGCCTTTTGCCGAAACTTTCATCAGGAACACTTTCCCACAGCAGGAACTATAGCCTCTTAACGAACCGGTAAGGAAATATCCTCCATCGGTAGCAGCAATAACACTGTATGCTGCATCATTGACTGTGTCGGAATTGGCATCGCTTTTTGTGCCATACCGTTTTTCCCATAACAAAGCACCTGCATTGTTAAGCCTTACAAGGTACAGATCCCTGTCGGTATATGTTGAATTTTGAATGTATCCAGAAACCAAATACCCGCTATCGGGATTGGCATGGCGCAATACGTTAAAGCCTTGCGAATAATACGAACCCCCGAATTTTCCGGAATTCACCAGTTTGCCGTTAGCATCGGTAATAACCACATACAACGCTGGGGAATTTGAAGATGACTTGTTGCTAAACCCCGCGGCGATAAACCCTCCGGTATTTGATTTGCCCACACTGTAGAACGCATCGGAATAGGAACTTCCAAATTTCTTGGCCCACAGCGTATCGCCCGCCGAATTGGTTTTGATAAGAGCCGCATCATACCCACTTGAACTTGATGTATTATAGCCGGCGATTATCAAATTTCCGTTATCATCGGCAATTGCAATGCTATTCCCGCTGCGTAAATATGCATCAGGAAGGGTTTCTGCTTTTTTGCATGATGATACAATGCTTAAAAGGAATGTAGAAAAGAGAATGGTTTTAAAAAAGGTGATTTTCATTTATAGTGTTTTAAGAAAAAGTGTTTAATTGTTTAATGCCAGTTAATTACGAATGTCGAGTTCATTGATGAGGTTGGTGGCACCTGCGTATTTTTCGATCACGAAAAGCACATAGCGTATATCCACACAGATTGTCCGTTGCAACTGTGGCTCAAAAGCGTAATTTCCACTCATGGCTTCCCAGTTTCCATCAAAGGCAAGCCCAGTAAGTTCGCCATCACCGTTAAGTACCGGGCTTCCTGAGTTTCCTCCGGTGATATCATTATTGGTAATAAAACCTACCACCATTTTGCCGTTTTCACCATAGCGCCCGTAATCTTTATCCTTGTAAAGTTGTTTGAGTTTCGCCGATACCGTGAATTCCATACTTGAAGGATCTTCTTTTGCCATTAGGCCATCGAGGGTTGTGATATAATCGAAATCAACAGCATCGGCAGGGCTGTAATCAAGTACTTTTCCGTAAGTAACACGCATGGTGCTGTTTGCATCGGGATAATAGTTTTTGTCGACCTGCATTTCACGCATTCCTTTTACAAACAAGCGGCGGCCTTTGGCAAGCATTTCATTTGAAGGTTTGACGATGCTGTCAATTTTTGCGGCATTTGCTGCAAAAGCTTCCTGCAATGGCCACATTGGATCTTTTTGCAATGTTTTCAGTTTTGGATTCACCAGAAAAAGATCGACTTTCGATTGGTTGCCAAATATCGTTTTGCTGAAAACCTCGTTGGCATAAGCATCAAAACTTCCTTTGTTTTTGGAATGGATTTTTTCGAGGTAGGCTGGTTGCATTTGTTTTGGCACATCGTCGTAATAAAGCTGTAGCATGGCTGCCAGCATTTTAACATCGGTTGCCATATTGTAGTTTTTAAAATACTGCTTTGATGCTTCTGAAGCCTGATCAGTATATTTGCGGATCAATTGCTTGTCGGGTGTTGGTTTGGCCAATTCTTCAGCCAACTTGTTGAAATTCCTCGAAAAGGCTACTATTTCGCAACCACGCACAATGGCTTCGGAATTGTACCGGACAGCAACCTCGTACTTGTTGATGGTTTCGTAAGCATTCGAAATATTGAGCAATGCATCACGGTATTTTACACTGCGATCCTTGTCGGCACTGAACCATTTGGCAAACTGCTCTTCAATTTCCCGTTTCCTGTCGTAAACTCCTAAGCGTTTCAAACCTTTGTTCTGACCGATAAAAAATTTCCAATAATTGGCCGAACCAGCATATTTCGAAGCGTACTTTATCCTTACTTCGGCATCGGCAGCCATATCTTCGCGGAGTATTTCCAGTTTTTTGGTACGGATTTTTACAACCATTGGGTTGTTTTTCTCCAATGCCCAATTAATGGTATAAGATGTAGCATAGCGGTCGGTAGAACCTGGATAGCCCATAATCATCTGAAAATCACCAATCTTTTTTTCTTTTATCGAAATAGGCAGAAATTGTTTTGCTTTCATTGGAACATTGTCGGCAGCATATTCGGCAGGCTTGTTCTCCTTGTTGGCATATACCCTGAAAACCGAAAAATCTCCCGTGTGCCTCGGCCACATCCAATTGTCGGTATCAGCACCAAATTTGCCGATTGACGAAGGTGGCGCACCCACAAGACGAACATCTTTATACACTTCGTATAAGAAAAGGTAATATTCGTTTCCATTAAAAAATGAAACGGTACGGGCATCGTTCTGTGTGCCTTTGGTGTTGGTGAATTCAATATTTTTAGAATTCTCCTTTATTTTGTCGAGCCTTTCGGATTCGGTCATATTATCCTTTACTCCTGCCAATACCGCCCCTGTTACATCCTGTATGCTTACAAGAAAACGTGCTGTTAGTCCGGGAGTTGGCAGTTCTTCCTCGTAGCGGGTTGCCCAAAAACCATCGCTCAAATAGTCGTGGTCAACGGTGCTATGCGATTGGATTGAGCCATACCCGCAATGGTGGTTTGTGAAAATCAAACCATTTGGCGAAACGATTTCGCCGGTGCAGCCACCACCGAACATGATAATGGCATCCTTAAGACTGGAGTGGTTGATGCTATATATTTCCTCGGCTGTAAGATGCAAGCCTTCTTTTTGCATATCCACGTAGTTCAGGCGCTGAATAAATAGAGGCAGCCACATACCTTCGTCGGCACGGCTTTGGGTTGAAATCACTGACAAAAGTAAAGCCAGTGCAATTGTGATTTTTTTCATATCAGTTATAATTCGTTGTGATTATTTTTGTTGTGATTTATGTAGTAATATATGAGAGGGTAGGATGAATAGAGATGAAAGTGTTTGCGCAAAACCAATTCGCATTTAAAAAACTTTTGGCTTCTCAGATAATCAACTTTGATTTTGAATCCCAGTCTTCCTTGATAGTTTCTTTTAACTTCTTTCTGTTTTTTCTTGCTTTGGGGTTGAAATCCATTCAATTGCAAACAGAGTTTCGATTAAACGAATTCCGCCCCTTTTTCGAGCCGCACTGCATCAACATATCCTCGGATGTTTTGTTCGTCGCTGCGCTTGCAAATCAGAATTATACCACTATCTTCAACCACGATGCAGTCATCAATACCTTGAATCACAGCAACTGTGCCTGATGGTAAGTTTATAATGCTATTATGGGTATTGTAGGTGAGTGGTTTTGCACCGATAATCGCGTTTCCGTTATCGTCTTTTTCCGAAGTATCGTAGAGCGAACCCCAGGTTCCCAAATCACTCCATCCAATATCGGCAGCCAAAACAAAAACATTATCGGCTTTTTCCATTATGCCATAATCGATAGAAATGCTTTTGCAAACCGTATATGCATTTTCGATATAGGCGGGTTCATTTTCGGTATAGTATTGATCGGCACCATCTTTGAAAAGCGTGTTCAATTCGGGAAGATGCTGCTCGAAAGCACTCAGGATGCTTTTAATAGACCATATAAAAATACCGGCATTCCAGAGGAAATCACCACTTTGAATAAACGAAACTGCCAACTCATGATGTGGCTTTTCAGTAAATGTTTTTACTTTACATACCCTGCAATCGGAATGTTGTGTATTGGAATCATCGAATTGGATGTAGCCGTAGCCTGTATCTGGCCTACTTGGTGTAATTCCAAGGGTTAGCAGGCAGTTGTTTAGTTCGGCTGATTTTAATGCACAAAGCAAAGTTTGTGTAAAGACTTCTTCCTTCAAAATGATATGGTCCGAAGGTGCCACCACAATACAGGCATTCGGGTTGAGCTTGTTTATTTTATGTGTTGCGTAGGCAATGCATGGGGCCGTATTGCGCCTCATGGGTTCGCAAAGCACATGTTCGGGCACTATGGCTGGAAGCTGTTCCACCACCTGGTCGAAGTACTGGTGGTGAGTTACCACAAAAATATTTTCGGGCGGACAAATTGTGGTAAGCCTTCTAAAGGTCTGCTGGATAAGGGTTTCGCCAGTTCCTAAAATGTCGATAAATTGTTTTGGTCGCGAATTGCGGCTCAAGGGCCAAAAGCGGGCACCAACACCGCCAGCCATTATAACACAGTAATAATTCTTATTCATGTGGTTGAGATTTTAGTATAACATTTTAATTTACAACAATTTGATGAAAACTTTACTTATGCAAAGGTAATAAATACCTTATCAGATTTACATTATCCGGGTCAAAATTCCGTTTCGGTTTTATCCAAATATTAAAAATCGCAAAAGTCTAAAATTTTCGAGTACCATTTCTTATTTGCTTCCTCTCAGCAAAAACACTCAAACAATTTCCAAGTAAACAATTACAAGTCAATAACCATGAATCAACCATTTTCCATTAAGCATTACCTATTGCCCCGCCACCTGTGCCGACCGTGAAACGAGATAATATTTACGGGTTTCGGGGCAAAAACACTTGTATCTGGTGCGGAGTTTTTCAATTTTTACAAATTTGCGGCCACTTAATAGCGTAAAACTGCTGTTTATTGGAATATCGTGTACAGTAACAATTTTCTTGCCTCCTTCTAACGATGCTAAAGTGTTGATAAGCTTGGTATCGCGATGAAATGTTGCCGGAGCATGTACAAAGTATCGATGCAAATCCGCAGCAAGCAAAGCAGGGAAAACTTCCTGTTCGAAGTAAGGTTGAACTGTATTCCGGTAAGCATCCTTCCACTCGGTTCCGTGTGGTTTTACTTTCCGGCCATAGCGTTTCATCACTTTTAAGTGTGCAAGTTCATGCAGAAAAACCAGCAGGAACGAGTAAGGTCCAAGGTCGGAATTAATATGTATTACTGGGATTGCGCCATTTCTTGCGCCCTTAAAGCTACCAAGCCTGGTTTGTCGTGGGGCGGTTATCCTGAAAACAAAATGATATTCGTGAAAAAGTGGCTCAGTAAGTTGGCGTGCTTGCTCCGGGAAGCGCAGAAGTACATCCGCTAACGCTTCAGGCTTGTACTGCATATTCAGGTTGCTGGTATAATTTTAGGCCAGGAGGGCTGTTGGGTTTTAGAAGGCATCCACATCGGTTGTGGCCTGTTGATGCTGGCGAACGGTGCCAATTGTTCCTTTGGCTGTTGTATCCGCTTGAAACACATGCAGTAACAGTAAACAATAAGGCTACGGCTGCAACTAGAAATACCCGCAGGATTTGTGTTTTGAACAAAGTATTTGTTAAATTAATTGGTTTCATTTCCATAGTTCCGAAGGCATTAAAAACGCGCATTACCACTTGCAAATTCGCATTTTCCCACTAAGTTTGTTTATAAAAAACACATCAAAAGATGCTATTCTTAAAATTTACGCTAATTTAGCACTTATTATTGTACGAAATGAAATTTTTATTCCACTTTGGGCGTTACCTCGGCTTATTGCGACAATCTTTTCAACGCCCTGAAAAGCAGTCAATTTACTTCCGGCAAATCCTGGTCGAGATGGACAAATTAGGTTTGGCATCGTTAGGAATCGTAGCAATCATATCGGTTTTTATGGGTGCTGTTGTAGCCATTCAAATGGCATTTAACATTGATACGCCACTAATCCCAAGATATACCATTGGTTTTGTAACCCGGCAAAGCGTTATTTTAGAGTTTTCGCCAACCATTATCAGCTTGATTTTGGCGGGTAAAGTAGGTTCGCGGATTGCTTCGGAATTGGGCACCATGCGTGTTACCGAACAGATTGACGCACTCGAAATCATGGGAATCAACCCAGCCACGTTCCTTATACTTCCCAAAATTGTTGCATCCATGCTTATCAACCCTTTCCTTATCGGGATGAGCATGATACTGTCTATAGGCGGTGGATGGCTTGCGGGAGTTGCAACCGGACTTTTCCCATCAGCAGATTACATTTATGGGATCCAATCGTTTTTCCACATGTACGATATTTCGTATGCTTTTATCAAGACAGTGGTTTTTGCTTTTATTATTGCTTCAGTTTCTGCATACAATGGGTTTTATACTAAAGGTGGGGCACTCGAAGTCGGCGAAGCCAGTACTAATGGCGTAGTTTATAGCAGCATAGCAATTATTTTTGTAAACCTTATCCTTACACAAATCCTGCTGGCATGATAGAAGGCAATAATATAAGCAAGAGTTTTGGCGAGCGTTTGGTCCTCGACAATATTTCTGTTTGCATGGAAAAAGGGAAGACCAACCTTATTATAGGCCAAAGTGGGATGGGCAAAACGGTACTGCTCAAATGCCTTGTTGGATTGATAAAAGCCGATAAGGGACAGGTTTTTTATGATGGAAGGGCTTTTTCGAAAATGTCGTTTAACGAAATGAAAGAAATCCGGCAGGAGATAGGTATGCTTTTTCAAGGAGGCGCTTTGTTCGATTCGTTAACCGTTGAGCAAAATGTCATTTTCCCGCTTACCATGTTTACCGAACAATCTATCGCCCAAAAACTCGAACGGGCCAACTTTTGCCTTTCGAGGGTTAATCTTACCAATGCCAACAAACTGTTCCCTTCGGAACTCAGCGGAGGAATGAAAAAACGGGTTGCCATCGCGCGTGCCATTTCCATGAACCCACGGTATCTTTTCTGCGATGAACCTAATTCGGGACTTGATCCTCAGACTGCACACCTTATCGACGAACTGATCAAAGAAATTACTTTGGAGTACGATATGACTACCGTTGTGGTAACACACGATATGAATTCGGTGCTCGAAATTGGCGAGAAAATATATTTCATTTATCAAGGAAAATTATGGTGGGAAGGCGACAAGAACAATATTCTTTACACCGATAATGCTGAACTACAAGAATTTGTGTTTACTTCTGAACTTACCAAAAGGCTCAGGCCGGTAAAAGGGGTTGGGGGTTAGGTTTTGGGGGTTAGGGACAAATTTTATTTTACGCTTTTTCTCATTTTACATCTCTCTCTTCCCACTTTTTATCTCAAAAAACAATGGCTACAATCGACATAATCCTTGCTCTTTTCTTGTTATATTTTGCTTTCAGGGGATTTAGCAACGGCTTTATTGTTAGCATTGCCACATTGATTGGTTTGGTGCTTGGGTTTTATGCTGCTTCGCATTTTTCGGAATTTACTGCCAACTGGTTGAAGCGCGATTTGGGGTTGGAGAGCAGCAACATCAAGCTTATTGCTTATATTGTAACCTTTGCAATAGTGGCTGTGCTAATATTTTTGCTTGGCCGTTTCCTTACTGGTGTGGTTAAAACTGTTGGGTTGGGGATTGTAAACCGACTGGCCGGGGCTATTTTAGGCATTGCCAAAGGTGCGCTGATTGCCAGTTTTTTGTTTATGCTCATTTCCCGAATCGACCCACAAGGCAGTCTGTTCTCTGCTGAGCACAAAAAAGGATCTGTTTTATATAAACCGGTTTCGCTGGTTGCACCGGCAACTATTCCACTGGTGAAAAAATATACTACTCAGGTTGAGGATTTTATACAGGACAAAGAACCTGAACCGAAACCCAAATAGCCATACCATGGCAACACACTGTCAACTGGCACGAAAGCAGTTACAGGTTGCAAAACTCCAAATTATATGCTTTTTCCAACAGAAGAAACGGGTAAGCTATCAAGTTTCCAGCAGCTTGCATCTAAAAAAAGATGCACACCAATCTGAAGATGCATATCAACAGTGGGCTACAAACCTCTGAAAACCACAGAAAACCACATGCTATATGCCTTGTGTGGCCTAAAATTCAATTAGTCGTTGGAAAGTGCAATCGTATATTTGCCAGCTTCGATTATTTCAATAATAAACCGGCATTGTTTTCTCGAGTTGGCTACCAATATCGAATAACTGATTTCGCAATGAAGCGGACAAGTATATTGATTTACAACAATTTTCTTTCCGGATCGAACAATCTGCCCCGTTGAATTTTCTATTTTCAAATCACTTGGAGCAAACTCTGTAAAAGCACTGTAAATGGAGAAAATTACTTCATTATCATGTTCGCCAACCGATTCCTTTTTATTTATCTTGTAATCGGCAATCCCTGAAACAGAGGTAACTTTGTATGAAATGCCAGGGTCGGTGAGTCCTGCATATTCGCCATTTTTCCAATATCCTACCAACGATTGTTTTTCGCCGTTTAAGGTATATTCAAATTTTCCATTGCCGTTTTTGAGGCCATTTTTCCAATATCCCTGGAAACTATCCCCGTTTTTAAATACATATTTCCCTTTCCCGTCAGGAAGCCCGTCTTTAAAAAATCCGGTATAGGTGTCCTCGCCGATTGATTTTCCTTTCCCGTTGGCTAAACCATTTTGACAATTTCCTGTGTATGATCCTGAAATTTTTTCGAGAAGCACTTTGCATGGTTCAGTTTGTGCAATCGTACTTTGTGCCAGAAATAAGGCAATGATAATTAAAGGTAGTTTTTTCATGTTAATTATTTATTAAGCGGGATATTGGTTGAGGTTGTAACAAGTGACGGATCGTGTGGGCGACGAAGCTATAATTAAGTTTTCAAAACTGCCTTTTTTTAGCCTTTCTTGTCGTCTGAATTAGTAATTCAGCTTTAGTTTCATCATTATGTCGGTCTGTTCGTCATCTCCCAATTTGAATATGTGTTTTTCAAACTCTACAAAACCGTTTTTCTTATAAAAACTTATCGCTCTTGGATTTTCTTCCCAAACTCCCAACCAAACATAGTCTGCATTTTTCTGTCTGGCTATTTCGATTGCCTGGCCGTAAAGCAATTGCCCCACATTCTTTCCGTGAAATTCTCTTAAAACATAAATACGTTCAATTTCAAGAGCTTTGTCGTCTTGTAGTTCTGTTTGCGATTGTCCAAAATTCAGTTTTAAATAACCAATTACGTTGTCGTTAAGTGTAGCAATGTAAAATTCAGTGTTCTTGTCTTTAAGTTCAGCAGTTAGTTTTTCGAGAGAAAATCCTTCGTCTAAATATTTTGTCATATTCCCTTCATTATTTCCCGTCGAAAATGTTTCAAAGAAAGTTTGCCTGCTTATAGATTGCAGTTTGTTTATGTCGGATAAGGTAATTTTTTTAATTTCGATTTTATCCATTTTCATATTATTTTTGTCAGTTGAAATACGGTTGCCACTCACGGTTAAGGCTATATCAAGTGGCGGATATTTTTTACTGAGCATCAAGACACCGCTTTGCAAAGTTTCAAGGTACTTAGGTGGCTACCTACTCGAATTTATATGCTGGCGACGAGGTTTCAAATCACTCCAAAAACTGATATTGGGTACAGACAGCATTGATCTAAATTCAACATTTGTACTATTACTATCGGCAAATGTAGTATAATAGTGCCGCAGTTGAGGCACTTCTTTAACAAAATTATTAAACTTTGAGTCCTCTTATATAAGTCTTATTTGCTACAACGACGCCACGACACTAAGAATTACAAAGCATTGTTAATTAATGATCTAAACTTAGAGCAAATTAGAATCTTTGTGGCACTTCGGCAGGCTCTGTGTAGCACTTTGTGGCAAAAAAGACTTACCGGAGTAGATTCAACCTATTATGCCAAATTTCGTTAAGGTCTCTTTTTGGACTTAAAAACGGCTGCGTTGTTATCAATAACAATCATATCCAGAGCATCAATCATGCCATCGCCGTTAATATCTTCCGCAATATACCCGTTACCCAAAGCACTAGCCTGGTTTGCGGCGGTTGCCATGTCGAGCCCATCCACATGCCCATCCTGGTTTACATCGCCGGCTATTATCAAAAAAACAGATCCTTGCTGTTTCATATTGCTTCCGTAAGCATTAGTTATATTGTTTGAAAAACTGTAACTAATATTGCTTCCTGAGAATTGGACCGGGATTGCCGACCATGTTTCGATGCTGTTCCGGTGATGGATGGCTATATAATAACTGCCTGAGTAATTTCCAGGTACAGTTAGTGTGCAATTTCCGTTGGTTTGCAGATTCACATCGTTAAAACGCACTGCTTCCAGATATGGGGACGTGCTTTGATGGAGCGAAACCGCAACTTTATCGGCAATATCAGCCGGAAACTGATTTCCAATACCTGATTTTGCTTTGTTCATTGTGCCTTGTTCGTTAATAAGTCCCTCAAGCAGGATGTTCATGCTTAGGGTTTTGGTAGCTGGAGAGGCAATGGTTATTGTATAATCTTCGGTTTCGCCCCATTGAGCGGAAGAACATGCACCATTGGGTTGAAATGACAATAAATAGGCGCATCGCACACGCATCCTTTTTTGCCCTGATATCCCTTCTCCTGTTGGGACCTGGAATGAAAAAGTATAATCAAATTGTTTCGAAAACGTTGTGGTCATCAATTCGTTAACATCATCAAAATCATAATCATTGTTCCAGTCCACCCAAACAGCCAGGAATTCCGCATTCAGATTTCCCGTTTGTATATGCATGGGGTACGACAAACCTTGTTCAAGTGAGGTTGTATATTGTTCAGGAATATATCGCATGTAACTGTTACTATTTCCGTTGCAACCCGAAGATTGATTGGAGAGCGTGTTTAAGGAAACCCAATCAATATAATCCCCTCCATATTCATTACAGCCTGAAGAACAGCTTGGTATGCAGAAAGAGATTAGATTGACAGATGTTGAATCCATGCTATAGCCATCGGACGTGCTGCCGGCAAAATTTGCATGTATATCCGATATTAAGGAATGTGTTGACAAGCTGTAGCCATCATTGGTGCTTCCATTCAAATTGCAGGTATAGTTGGTCAGAAATTCTGTTGTACCTGCATGGTAGCCATCACCTGTACTGCCAGCTAAATTCGGTGTCAGCAAGGTCTGGAAGTTAAAATTTGACAAGGAGTATCCGTCAGCCAGGCTTCCGTTGAAGTTTGGGGAATAGGATGTGGCAAAAGACGCGGGTGCATTGGAGTATCCATCATTTGTTCCCCCTGCATATATTTCAACAGGTTGAATAGTTATGGAATAATCTTCGGTTTCGCCATAAAAACCATTGGTGCAGGATGATAAACCTGACAGTGGCAAATCCCAACTGCAACGCACCCTCAAACGCCTTGTTCCTGTAACCCATTCCTTATCGGGTATAATAGTATTTCCAGTCAACGAAAATTCCCGCGAAGCAGAACTTGAAATAAATTCATCAATATCTGCAAAGTCGCCATCGTTGTTATAATCAATCCATATCCCGATATATTCAGGATAGCCGCCACTGCTTGTGACCGTATATTCAATTGTTTGACCTTGAATTACGATAGTTGAATAGTTGGAAGGTTGATATTGGATATAGCCATTCACATTCCCGTTGCAATTGGAAGTAAGGTTAGTAAGGCTGCCAAAAACAAAAGTGGAAATATAATCATCGCCACAGCCAACCGACATTGTTGGAGTACAATAGTTTGGTTGGGCGGAAGCAAATCCCGAAAAAAGCACCCAAACACATATTGCTAAAAACACAAAATGCTTTTTCATAGTCCGGAGATTTTACTATTGGGCGGAACGACAGGCACGTATTCCATTAGGAGCACTCCTGTAAAGTGTAACAATCATTATATTTGCATTTGACCTGTCTGAAATACTGAGGACAGAAGCAGGAGTTGCGTACGACCCTCCCCTGAAACCCATTGCACTTTTAGCTGTTACACCTACAGTCCCACCATATACCGCATTTGCTCCAAAAAAGTTACCGTTGATCCCAGGCCAATAATCGGCATCAGCATCCCCAGCTGCTGTCAAGCTTCCATTACCATTTAAACCAGTATAAGTGTATCCTGGCATGGTGCCACAACAAACTGCTATTTCACTCAAGTTCCCACTCATTTCCATTACACCATAATAGGTGGCACCCGTTTCCTGCCGTGTATGGTTGGGTGAGGAGTAAGCAAAAATACCGCAACGGCCAGGTTTGTTCGCTACTGAATAAGCGGCATTTCCAATCCCTATCCCAAATGATGCAGGCGAAATGCTTTCAGTGGAAGTGCCTTCGTCCAGAAAAACATAAGGCCCATTGCTCCTTATGGATGTATTCCCCCAAGCATATTCCCCATTGATAGCTAAACGTGTCCCCCTGCAAGCTTTTTCATATTCCAATTCAGTCATGGGCCGCAAGCCAGCCCAGTCAGAATAAGCGGCCAAATCAGTATAACCAACCCAGTTTACAGGAATATTCTGATTGTCGTTGGAGGAATCAAAATTGCCATCAGTCCATCCTTCGCAATAAAAAGTTATCGGACCTGTTGACGGAATGGTTGAATTGCAGCGTATTGAATTCCGTGGCGAATAATTTGCTGTTTGGGTCAAAACATAAACATTGGTAACGTTCGTGCCAGAAATATCTACAGCTATCCTTGATTGCTGCTGTTGACGTGTGAGCAGGTTCAGGAAATCGCGGTATTGCTCCTGGCTCATTTCGTATTTCATAATGTAATAGGCATTGTATCCTTTTGGGAAAGATGCTGGTATGGTATAAGTACTGCCAGTGGCTTGCTCATTTTGCATTCCGCTACTG
>CAIRHD010000265.1 GCA_903878265.1 uncultured Bacteroidales bacterium
AACTGGATATGCTTTTGCTTCAATATAGTTTTCGTAGAAATGCTCCTGCTGCAAAGGGCTGTTGAATCCTTTAAAAGAAGATGTAGGGATTGAAAAGGCAAAGGTCCGCTTGTCAGCATCAATGGCACCCTGAAGTTTGGTAGAAGACGCTTTTATCAATTCGAGCGGTGCATCCGACACAAATGAAACTTTGCTTTTTTGGGCAAGAAATACTGTCTGCTGAGCAGAAGTGCCTACAGATACTATTAATAGAATTACGAATATAACTGTTAGCTTTTTCATGTATTTTGTTGTAACAGACAAACGGCTCAAGTGCTTTTTTGTTTATTATTTAATGAAATTTCCATAAGATTAAGAATCAATGAAGCACAATTGAAAGGGTATTTCGTGCCTTTGGTTTTTTTTTCTGGCTCAATAATGTTGATTTAGCTGTTCAAAGGGTAAAAATGCGTGTAAGCGAAAGTGGACACAATATTCCGGAAGATACAATTCGAAGACGTTACAAATCAGGAATAATTAATTAACGAAAAAGTATATCCCGGTTTGTGATTATTGGATAATTATTAACCATTCTGAATGCCCATTTAACGTAGTAGCTGATGGTTTGAAGCATAATGATATCGGTATAAAAGACACTGCGATTAGGAATAAGATAAAGACACAAGGCAATGAATAACGAAAATATAATTGAATTACGCAGTAAAATTTTAAAAGGAATTGAGTTATCCTTCGAAAAATTAGTTCTGGCTAAACAAAAAAGCGATGGGCAGTTTGTTTATTCAAAAGACGATAAAATATTCCTTTTCAAAGCCGCCTAATTATCAAATAGTTACTTTTTCAGTGCGCATTTTTCATTGCTTATTGCTCATCGCTCATTGCCTCCCGCCCAGCCAATGCCGGATGGCTCCGTATGCGTTTTTCTGACACGGTATTTGCAGAAAAAGCAAATACACCGGGGTGCGCCAAACAACTCTTCGCCAAAGTTGATGAAGATTTTCTTTAAATTCTTCTTCTACTGATTCATAAGATTTTATAATGTTGCTGAAGGTGGTATTATAAGTACCGCTATACATTTTGTCACATTTACCAATAAACTTGTTTTGTTGGCATTTGTGACATATCTTTGTAACGTATTTAATAATACAGGTACTATGGCTAATAGAAAGGATTTAATTATTAATGCTTTTAAAGATAAATCTGCTGTTACTTCACAGGATTAACATCACTCAGATTCACATCGCTCCTCTTATATTTAGTTTTGATGAAATCTTGCACATGTTTATAACAAGTTTAATAACGTTCATCCGTTCCAGGTGCAAAATCCTTATTTATTAGCCCTTCAACTTTTTCGTTATGCTCTTTAAAAATTTGTAGAATAGTTTTTTCAGAACTATCGATCCCAAGATATGCATTCTTCAAGTCCATAGCTGTTATCTGCCTACCTTGTTCTTCCAACTTCCTTTTTTTAAGCAGTAGGTTCGATTTTATTAGGTCAAGATAAGAGTTGATTTCTCTGGCACCTTTTGTACTACTAGTAACCTTGCACTGCTTCATTTCCCAAAAGCCTGGTTCTACGTGGCGTCCTGTTGTAAATTCAGCACGTTGTTTATTCAGTGTTATGCGTGCTAAAATCGGAACTCTGCCATCTTTAATTACTTTGGTCCTGTTAATAAAGTACAGAACATTGAATGTTGATCGTCTCATTTTGTTTCATTTTTCGTTAATAAATGTAGTATTATCGATCAACTAACAACAACGCAATGTACAGAAAATCAGCTATGTAAAATCATAAAAGGTGGCTTTTTCAAGTCAAAAAAAGTCCACCTTTTAAGCAACCTTAATAGTTGCATTTTGATGCTTTTTCTTGCGCTTCCCCCAAACAAAAAACCACTGAAAAGTACTCATTTTCAGTGGTTTTCCCTAAATTTCTTTTTGAATATGCGGAGAAGGGGGGATTCGAACCCCCGGATCCTTGCAGATCAACGGTTTTCAAGACCGCCGCGATCGACCACTCTGCCACCTCTCCGTTAGGAGTGCAAAAGTATAATAAAATGCCATAGTACAAAACTATAAGACCGAGAATTTTGAAAAATCATGTCAAATCGCGCAAACTAAGCCATTCTGCTTGAAATTGCATTGATTTTTAATTCAATAGATTACTTTTGCAGGCAGTATGAGAACATTATGGTATTTTCTGTAAAACGGAATCTTTCAGCACTTTACTTGGTAAAAATTGCCAAATGGATGAATCTTGTCATGCCTGTGATTGTATTATTTTACAATTCGAATGGCCTCACAATGAAGGACATCTTCCTACTACAAAGTATATATTCCATAACTTTAATGGCACTCGAAATACCAACAGGGTATTTTGCAGATCAGGCCGGGCGAAAAACCAGCATACTTATTGGTTCAATACTTGGCTTTGCCGGCTACTTGGCTTATAGTTTCTCTTTTGGGTTCTGGCAATTTGTTATTGCAGAAGTTATCTTAGGCGTTAGCCAAAGCCTTATTTCCGGTGCCGATTCGGCAATGCTATACGATACATTAACAGTTGGCAAACAGAAAGATAGATACACTCAATTAGAAGGCAGGGTTACTTCGATTGGTAATTTTGGGGAAGCATTTGCTGGCATAATCGGGGGATTTATTGCTATTACCTCCTTGAGGACCCCATTTTATGTACAAACTTGTGTTGCCCTTATCGCCGTGCCAGCAGCAGTTATGTTAGTAGAGCCACCCATTAAAACAATAAAAATTAAACCAGGCTTAAGCGAAATCAAATCCATTGTGTTTGAAGTGTTGCATGGAAATGTAAAACTTAAATGGAACACTTTTTTTTCGGCTATTATCGGTGCATCGACCCTTACAATGGCCTGGTTTGCTCAACCTTACTTCGGTAAAATTGAATTGCCCGTTTCGATGTACGGTATAATATGGGCAGTTTTAAACCTCAGTGTTGGGATGGCAGCAGTTTATGCATGGCGTTTTGAGGAAAAATTCGGGGCTGCAAAAACAGTCATTATATTTACATCTGCGATATTCATTACATACCTTTTATTGCCAATAATGCCTGGATATATTGGACTTGGCATACTTTTGGTATTTTATTCGGCCCGTGGACTGGCAACTCCTATCTTACGCAATTACATCAATTTAATCGCAACTTCCGAGGTAAGGGCTACTGTATTGTCAGTCAGAAATTTCCTTATCAGACTGATATTTGCTATAACTGGCCCTATTTGGGGTTGGATAACCGATGAAAACAGCTTGCAGTCAGCAATAATATCAGCAGGTCTAATTTATGGTTTCTTTGCCTTTTTAAGTATGTATTTCTTTGTGAAGCACAAGACTTACGAACCCTAAAAAGATAGAAATCACTACATAAGGATATTATTTCACAAATGGTTTGTATATCGGTTGTATATTTATACCTTTGCGTCCCTGTTCCGCCAATGGAGAGATGCCAGAGCGGTCGATCGGGGCGGTCTCGAAAACCGTTGTACCCTCGCGGGTACCCAGGGTTCGAATCCCTGTCTCTCCGCTTACAATTGATGAATAAAAGAGCAAACCACTGAAAATGAGTACATTTCAGTGGTTTTTTGTTTGTGGGAAGTGCAAGAAAAAGCATCAAAATGCAACTATTAAGGTTGCTTAAAAGGTGGACTTTTTTTTGACTTGAAAAAGCCACCTTTTATAAGTATACTTAGCTGATTTGCTGTACATTGCGTTGTTGTTTGTTGCTCGATAATACTACATTTGTTAACGAAAAATGAAACAAAATGAGACGATCAACATTCAATGTTCTGTACTTTATTAACAGAACCAAAGTAATTAAAGATGGCAGAGTTCCGATTTTAGCACGCATAACACTGAATAAACAACGTGCTGAATTTACAACCGGACGTCATGTAGAGCCAGACTTTTGGAATATGAAGCAGTGCAAGGTTGCTAGTATTTCAAAAGGTGCCAGAGAAATCAACTCTTATCTTGACCTAATAAAATCGAACCTACTGCTTAAAAAAAGGGAGTTGGAGGAACAAGGTAGGCAGATAACAGCTATGGACTTGAAGAATGCATATCTTGGGATCGATAGTTCTGAAAAAACTATTCTACAAATTTTTAAAGAGCATAACGAAAAAGTTGAAGGGCTAATAAATAAGGATTTTGCACCCGGAACGGTTGAACGTTACAAAACTTGTTATAAACATGTGCAAGATTTCATCAAAACTAAATATAAGCGGAACGATGTGAATCTGAGTGATGTAAATGCAATGTTTGTTTCCGATTTCGACTATTATTTGAAGACTACTAGAAATTGCTGTAACAATACCGCCGTAAAATACAACAAGAACTTTAAGAAGATTGTCCGCATTGCTTTAGCAAATGGATGGATAAAAAAAGACCCTTACACAAGTTTCAAATTTAGACTAGATGACGTTGATTTGGCGTATTTAGATGAACTTGAACTCAATGCATTGATGAAAAAAGAATTTGTTATCGAAAGAATGCAGCAGGTGAAGGATGTTTATTTGTTTTGTTGCTTTACCGGTTTAGCTTTTGTTGATGTGAGCAGCCTGAAAGCAGATGATATAGTAACAAAGGACTTTAAACTTTGGATTAAGAAACAGAGACAGAAAACTAAGAACTGGTGTCACATACCTTTATTAGAACCCGCAATAAAAATATTAGAGAAATATAAGAATCATCCTATTTGCAAGACCAAAGGATTGCTTCTACCAGTTTTGAGCAATCAAAAGATGAACGCCTATTTGAAAGAAATAGCAGACATTACAGGAATTAATAAGAGTTTGAGTACCCATACAGCCCGACACACTTTTGCGACTACGGTAACACTTTCGAACCATGTTTCAATGGAAGTGGTTTCAAAAATGCTTGGTCATTCCAGCGTAAACATGACCAAGAAATATGCACGGGTGGTTGATGATTTGATTGGCCGTGATATGCAAAAGCTAACAGGAATTTATAGTACTGCTGCTGCAAATTAAAAAAAGGCTGCTCCGAAAGGGCAGCCTTTTTGATATGGCATTTTATTTATTCCTTTTTCTGCCTTCCCTCACAATCCATCTTAAAACACACCATTGGAATCAGTTTTTCTAATGCTGTTACCCTTTCGTGCAACTCCTTGTTTTTGGCCAGAACATCGTCGTATTGCTTTTCGATGAAGGCAATGGCTTTTTCGGTATAATCTATTTTACCTGCCTTGCGGAGGTAACGCAGGGAAATGAGGGTGGATACACCTCCACCTGTGATGAAGCTGATTAGGATAGTTATGTATTCGAGCATGTTTGTAAGGCTGTAGTTTGTTAGGGGTTGCTGTTGGGGTTTGGGATGCCGAATGAAATGTAGGCTTCCTCTTCGCTATTGAACCAGTGCCAGCCATCAACGGGATAGGTGTAGTCGTCCTTGTTTTCGGCTATAAGGGTGTAGGCTGGTGCATCAACTACTTTTGTTGCACAAAATAAATTTCCATTTTCCAGTTTGTAAAAACCTGGGGTTGATGTGTTTTCCATTTTTTATTGGTATGTTAAATTGTTACTGTCCACCCTTTTAATAATGCTTTGCTGCGGCTTATTTGAGTAAAAAGAACTGGGCCACTAAATGTTGAATTCATTGGACAATCGAATGTTATGCTTGTGTTTGGCACCATGCTTACAATTTTTGGTACACGGATATAAGTGCCAGTTCCATTCCCTGTTAGCGGAATTGCTGCCCCACCTAATGTAGCAGCAACCTGAAAACTGTTTGAAGTCGCGTTTATCACAAAGTATTTTGTGCTTTTAGAAATGCCTGTTGTGGTTGTAATGGCCGTAAAGGATATTTCTTTGCCATTATCCAAACCATGTGCTGATGCAGTAGATACCAAATCGCCTGTATCGGTAAAGGTAACTGCAAGGCCAACCGATATTAAAATACCCGATACTTCCATGCCTACCAATAATGATGAAGTGTCGGCAATTGTAACTATGCGAGAACCATTGACTGCGTTAAAACTACTTGAAACGGTTGCTGCCCCTGGGTTGCCTGTGATAGTAATTGTTTTTGACAACAGGCCTGAAGGCAGGTCATCGAACAATAAATTGAGAGCCTCAACCTGTAACGAACAATATTCGACTGAAACAGATGATGATGCAAATAAGGAATTAGGATTTGTAAGCCTGATGGATGATATTTTATTTCTGGCTGCAACTGTACCCTTACAGCCAAACCTACTTAATAAAGAATCAATTACAATATTTTCGTTGTATGATTCGCTTTCAGTAAGGATAGAATTAAAGTCGCAAGGGTTAACCAAACTACCTAATTTATTGAGGTTAACAATACTGGACAAGCTAATACATGAAGCAAACATTAAAGAAAAATCAGTGCAATTTGCCGGATTTGAATCAGGCAAAATAAGTTTGGTTAAAGAACTGCAAAATTGAAACATATTTGCAATTGAAGATATAGTACCCCATGACGCTGGCAGTTGGACAGAAAGAAGATTGTAGCAATTACCAAACATACCGTACACGTTTGATACGCTCCCCCAACTTGAAGGGATGGTTATGTTTCGCAATGCAATGCAACTGCTAAACATATTGCTGCAATTAGTAACGCCATCCCATGAGGAGGGCAAAGTAATAGAATCCAGCACGGAGCAACCATTGAAAAAAGAGGAACAATTTTGAACACTACCCCAAGAGGTTGGCAGTACAACTGTTTTTAATTTAATACAATTTAAAAACAGCATGTTAGCATCTGTAATCACCCCCCAACTGGAAGGTAAATTTATGGTTTTTAGATAACTGCACCCATAGAACATACTGGCAATTGTTGTAACAATCCCCCACGATGCAGGTAAATTGACAGAAGATAGTTGGCTACAACCTTTGAATACTAAAGACATATCAGTAATCGACCCATTGGAAGTTGGAAAGATAAAGTCTTTTAGACCGCCGCAAGATTGAAACATGGCAGAGATATTGGTAACATTGCCCCATGATGCTGGCATTTGTATGCTTTGAAGCATAGAGCAACCATAAAACATGCTGGTTGCGATGGTTACGCTGCCCCATTCGGGCATTGTTATAGTGCTTAATTTGCCACACGATCGGAACATATATGTTGTGTTTGTGATGGCCCCGAAGGATGCAGGGAGTATCACATTCTGCAAATTGGCGCATGACGTGAAGGTTTGGTACGCAGAAGTGCAATAGTCGAAGGTTGGAAAAACAACCGATTCCAGATGGTTGCAATTGGTAAAAACGGTGTCGAGGTTGCTAAGGTTTTTTGTGCCAAATACCACACTCAATACTGGTATGTTTTGAATATGAACAAGGGTTGGTAGCTGTGTTGGCCTAAAGTAGGTGATGTTGCCGCTTGCATTGTATATGCGTACTTTCCAGGTTTCGTACCCCAAAGAGCAAGGTGTACCGTTGGTTGTGTGTTCGTGGTATTTGGTTGCGTTGGAGGCACAGTTATGCTCGATGGTGCCATCGCCCCAATCAATGCTGTAAGTGCCTGAAGCGGTAGTTACCACAAAAGCAAACCCTGCACCTGAGGTTACAAGCAGATTTATTTCGTTGTCGCCAACGGAAGAAATATCAATCCAGTCGGCAGGTGGTTCCCAAACAGGAACGGAGGGTTCGTAAATAACAGGACCTCCTGTGGTGGCAGGTTTTGCTTTTAAGTCTATATACACGGCGGAAGTGATGTTAGCCATTGGAGAGCAACTTTATGTTGGTGAGGATGCCTGTTGATACTGTTCCCGTGGCAGTGATTTTGACACGGATAAAAGCACCGCTGACAAGCCCTCGCACATTCCAGGTGTGGGAGGATTGGCTTGTTGCCAGAGTTTTGGATGAATCGGGGATTGCTCCCCAGAAAACTCCATCAATGGATTGCTGGAGTTCAATAACACAATCAGCCGCATTGATTCCTGTGAACTCGGCTGTACACATTACATTGGATCCAGATACAAGCAGGGGTGGGAATTCCTTTGAAGTGCCTGGTGTGATGGGGTAGTTTAGGGGCTGGGTTAGGGGGATGGGGTTCATGGGGGGGGTAATTTGGGAATTTGAAAATGGGTTGAGGGGTTGATGGGTTGAGTTGTTGAGGGGTTCAATGCTTCGCGTTCAAGGTTCAATGCTTCGCGTTCAATGATCGGATGGGTTGCAGCACAGACTTAAAAGAGGATGCCTGAGATGCGTTTTTTGATGGTTGGGGCATGGCCATAATTGGCTGTTGTGAGGTGGGTGATGAGGGCTTTTCGCCTGATGTTGGCGATGTACATGGCTGCGCTTACATAATCGGCTCGGAGTTGGTCGGAGCCTGTGTTTACATTGCGTTCCTTATCATTTAAAGATATTGCCAGGGCTTTGGTGTAGTAAACCAGGCATGGGGTAATGTAATGCTGAATGAGTATTGCATATAGCTCGGTTTCGGATTTTACTATGTCGAAGAACTCTTGTCCAAGGATGGGAAGTATGTATTGGTATTCAGCTGCAAGGATAATGTCGTTAGTTAGGGCAACGGCTTGAAGTGGGTCGTTGAAGGTTAGGGCAATGACAACGGCTGGCTCGATGAAGGGGATTAAAGAGAGTGGGGCTTCGACGGAGGGCATTTTTTTTAATTGGTTAATTAGTTAATGCGGTAATGTGCTAATGTTGTTCAAGGTTCAATGCCTACGGCGTTCAATGCTGCGCGTTCAAGGTTCAAAGCTTCGCGTTCATAGTTCGACAACCTTTGTTAGACTGTGGCGTTGGGGTCTGGAGGGGCTGAGTTGAAGGTGTTTTTGAGTTGCATGATAAGTTGG
>CAIRHD010000266.1 GCA_903878265.1 uncultured Bacteroidales bacterium
CGAACATTTGAACAAGAGAACAATCGAACATTTGAACAAGAGAACAATCGAACATTTGAACAAGAGAACAATCGAACATTTGAACAAGAGAACAATCGAACATTTGAACAAGAGAACAATCGAACATTTGAACAAGAGAACAATCGAACAGATGAACAATCGAATTGGAGAACAATTGGTAATTAATTTTCAACAAATATAAGGATGGCGGAAAAGAAGTTTGATTTAGAAGATCGTTTGATCGACTTTGCTGTCGTGATAATTAATTTTGTTGAGACCTTGCCGAATCGAAAAGCTGCCAATCATTTAGGGGGTCAGCTTCTAAGATCGGGAACTTCTCCGACCCTAAATTATGGAGAAGCCAGAAGTGCTGAATCCCGAAATGATTTCATCCATAAAATGAAAATTTGTTTGAAAGAATTGCGCGAATCATATAATTGCTTGAGGATTTTCCATAGAGCCGGTATTTATGATTCGGAAAAGCAAATACAATTTCTTTTAGAAGAATGCAACGAGTTGATTTCAATTTTTGTAAAAAGCATTTCTACTGCCAGCATAAAGGAAACAGGTTCAAAAAGCGAGCTGGTTTAGCTTTAGGGAAGTTTTGTCATTAAAATCTTTTCGGATGTTCATTTGGTCAAATGTTACTTTATTCAATTGTTCAAGGTTCAATGCTACGCATTCAATTGTTCGTTTATTCAATTGTTCGAACGCTCACTGGTTCAAGTTTCAGGTTTCCCCATGTCAAATTATCAGTGAACTGAAAGATCAAAAACAAACCATAATAAAAACTAATTAAAACTAAATTTTATGAAACAAATCCTTTTCGTATTACTTATCGCAATGGCTGCTTTTTCTTGCAAACACACAGCTCCGACAACTACCTCAAAAACCGTTAAAGTCGGGACAGGCGCACCAACTGTAAATTTTGTGAGTGCAGCTGAAAAAGCTGAAGGCTGGGCGCTTCTTTTTGATGGCAAAACCACTGATCAGTGGCGTGGCTACGGCAAAACAGGTTTCCCAAAAGGCTGGGTGATTGATGATAATGCCATACAATGCATTGGTTCGGGCAAAGGCGAAGCCGGTCAAGGTGGTGACATCATTACCAAAGAAAAATACAAAAACTTTGAACTTACCCTCGAATGGAAAATTTCGGAAGGTGGCAACAGTGGTATTTTTTACCTGGCACAGGAAATTGCCGGCGAGCCAATCTGGAAAAGTGCTCCGGAAATGCAAGTGCTTGATAATGCAAAACATCCTGATGCCAAATTGGGAGTTGACGGAAACCGTCAGGCAGGTTCATTATACGACCTGATTCCAGCCAAACCACAAAATGCCAAACCGGCAGGCCAATGGAACACCGTGAAAATAATGGTGTACAAAGGAACCGTTGTGCATTACCAGAATGGCGTTCAAGTACTTGAGTACCATCTTTGGACCGACGACTGGAAAAAAATGTGTGCCAACAGCAAATTCAAAGACTTCAATTACTTTGTTGATACCGCTCCCGAAGGCTTTATAGGCTTACAGGATCATGGGGATGATGTGTGGTACAGGAATATTAAAATCAGGAAACTTTAATTTCAAAGTTAAAGTGTGAATGCATACTCAAAATTCTATTTTTGCCACAAAGGCTTTAAGTTAACCCGCAATTGCTTGTTTTAATAGGAGTTCGCTTAGGTAAGTTCAATGTATTGCTTGATATCGCTTCGCTAAGATCACAATGTTTATATTGTTGGTTGACAATGCTTTGTGAACCATTGTGGCAAAGTGTTGTTTCGGCAGGCTCAACACATCACTTTGTGGCGTTTAGTCATTTTATGGATTCTCGAAGGGAGCGCATCTTTAAGGAATTGAAATGTATCAAATACAATTTGAATAAAAGTGTAAAAGAGTTGAATAAATTATGAAATGATCTTCACCTAAAGGGATAGGCAGTTGTATTTTTCGCGAGCTTTACTCGTTAACCGTTCTTTTTTGCCCTTATGGAATTGATTAGCCGATCAAACTCTTTCGCTTTTTCTGGCTGCCCCAAATTGTTGTAGCTTGCAGATACATTACGCATTAAACTGGTGTCAGCCTTATTTAGTTCATAAGCTTGCAAAAGATAGTCAAGGGACTTGGCGAAGTCGCCTTTTATGCCCATTGCAACGCCAAGGCTATTTAATACAGTTGGGTTTTTAGGGTCAGTTGTATATGCTCTTTCAAGATAATCAATGGCTTTTCCCAAATCGTTATAATACTTGCCGTAAATGCGGCCAATGCTTTCGAGGGCAAGCGTGTTATTTGGGTTATTATTAATAATGGTAAGGTAATCGGCCAAGGAAGTTTCGTATTGCTCTTTATCAAGATATTGTTCAGCACGTTTTTCGTAAATAAAATTCATGCGGCCATCGGCATATTGTTGCAAAACATCCGTCCAAAGAACAATGTCGTTTTTCCACACTCTTGTCCTGTTATTGGTTTGAACGAAAAAAACAACACAAAGAATCCCAACTGCAGCCGATAGCCCATAACCAATAAATTTGACTGAAGATTTCTTTTGGATAAAATAATCGGCTATCATTCCAACAATAAACGAAAGCCCGATATAGGGTATGTAGGTGTAGCGGTCGGCCATTATTGCCAAACCAACGGATAGGAATTGCAAGACCAATGCAACGGTAAAAAAGTAAAATAGGATTCCAAATACTATTATTCGTGAAATCCCAGTTTTTATAGTAGCCAACCAAGCTAACAAAATAACTGCAGCCAAACAGATAAAAGGTGCAACCCTGAACGAAAGAGGTAGCAAGCCTGCTGTGGTAATGGCGGGATAAGGATAAAACGCAGAAAGGCCGGTAGGGAGAAAAAACTTTTGTATATAGGTAATGAGGCCAAAAGAGGCATGCATAATCCGCTGATAAAAAGTAAATGTCTCGAATTTATTTATTGCACTGAGTGCCTGGAGATTAACCGACATCCAACCTATAACGAGGGCAAGGATGAAGAAAGGAATTTTCTCAATAACCAGCTTCCACGAAAAGTTGCGGCGATGTAAATAGTCGATAAGCAATAGGATGATAGGAAAAGGCACTGCCATTGCTTTCGACAGGCACGAGAATAGGAAGAGCATAAAAGCTAAGGACAGTTTCCATATTTTTTCGTCCTCAAGATATTTCAGGTATGCTATCAAACCTCCAAGAAAAAAGAAAGTATAAAGCACATCTTTTCGTTCCGATATCCACGCAACAGATTCCACATGCATTGGATGCAATGCAAACAACAACCCTGAAATTACGGCTGGCAATAACCGTTTACGACTTAAATAAAAAGTGAAAAGGAATACCAATAGGGCATTAAATGAGTGAAAAACCATATTTGTAATATGGTAAGAAGTTGGTGATAAACCTGAAAATTTATAATTCAATGCAAGTGACAAGATAGTAATAGGATGATAATTGTTGATTTGTTTCTGCAATTCATCACCATAACTAAAAATATTCACAACGCCTCGCCACGAAAGGTCGGGAAGCAACTTGTTTTGAATTACATATATTCCATCGTCCCAAGTACTTATGAAACTATTTTTCGTCATTGGAGCAAAAGCTAACATGCTGATAACGAAAAGTATTGCAATTGATCCTAAAAGGAAGTACTGTTGCTTGCCCGAGGATGCAGCTTGTGGTATAGGCTTAGTTTGAGGTGCAGATTTCTGTACAGGTTTTTTACTTGTTGGCTTCATTTTTTATCTGGTCGAATGGGACGATCGAGGATTGTCGGTTCAAAAGTAAATCGAAATATCAAAGATACTATTTTGTTTGGAATGTAGTGGATTGTCTTTTAAAAAAAGGATTTTGAGAATGGATTTTCAAGTCATTTTTTACAGTAACAGGTTTGTTTGAGGAAAACAGTTTCTTTCAATTATCGTGGATTGGAATATGTAATGATTGATAATCGCTTTATCTTCTATCAGATCGACATATCAGTTTAATAGGTCTTCCAAAAAATACTCAAAGCCAAAATGTTTATCAGCATATCAAATACAAGTCAACCTCTTCGAAAACGCATATTGCTTTAACGGTTTTACCCGTTCATTTTGTATAAAAAATGACCAATTGGGACGCACGCTCATTTCTTACGTTTATAACGTAAAGTGCATAAAATGAAAGGAATTTTCCCTATTAGCGACAAGCAATTTTAAAAATTATAAATAGCAATAAAACTACAAGTTATCATTCGGAAATGAGTGAGAAATAACTAATTTTGCAGCCTGAAAATTTGGAATTTTTTGCTTTTTCCGTGTTATCCTATTCACAACAATAAACTTCAAGAACTAATGGCCATTACAAAATTAGAACAAATGTTCGATTTGCTGAAGAGCAAACCTAAAAAACGTATCTCAGTTGCATTCGCAAACGACCCACACACCATCGAAGCTGTTTATGCGGCTGTCGAAAAAGGCATAGTTGATGCCACACTGACCGGTGATGAAGCTCTAATAAATAAAATTTGTCTGGAGCACAATATGGATGCGTCCAAATTCGAAATCCTCCACGAACCCAACGAAGTAAAAGCAGCCTCACTGGCCGTGAAGGTAATTAACGATGGCAAAGCTGGCTTGCTTATGAAAGGTTCGCTTAGCACTGACAAATATATGCGTGCCATATTGAACAAAACTGCCGGGATAACAAGTGAAGGTGCTGTACTTTCGCATGTTACTGTTATGGAATTCGCTTCGTACCACAAACTGCTTACCATTGCCGATGTTGCAATAATCCCGCAACCCGACTTGAAACAAAAAATAAAAATGGTCGGATACCTGGTAAACGTTGCAAAAGCCATTGGCATTGAAAAGCCAAAAGTTGCTGTTATTGCAGCAACCGAGCAAATGTTGGCAAGTATGCCGGCTTGTGTTGATGGTGCCATCCTTGCTAAAATGAGCGATCGCGGACAAATTCCCGGTTGTGTTGTTGACGGGCCACTTTCCCTTGATGCAGCTATTGATATGGAATCGGTTCAGATAAAGAAGATAACCGGCCCTGTGGCTGGCGATGCCGATTGTCTGCTTTTTCCAAATATCGAATCGGGCAACGTGTTTTTCAAAGGTGGAACCAAATTGGCTGGTGCCGAATTGGCTGCTTATGTTGCCGGGGCAAGGGTTCCCTGCGTTTTGACTTCCCGAGGCGACAGTGCGTTGACAAAGACCTATTCTATAGCACTTGCCGCTTTGATGGCGTAGGGAAGGGAAGTATTTATTGGTTGTAGGAAAAAGCTTATTTGAAAATGGTTATTGGTTGTTAGTCGTTAGAAAATAGGCAATGGAAAATAGTTGTCGGTTATTGGAAAATAAGCAATGGAAAATGGTTGTTTGAAAAAGTTACAGAAAATAGTTAGTGGCAAATAGTTAATGGTTAAAAATTATTGGAAGAAAGTATAAATATGCTGCATAAGCCTGATTTACAAAACAATTAATGAAATTTGTGATTGATTTACAACGTTATAACAGTCACTCTGCTGACTGATAAATAACCAATAACAACTAACCCCAAAAACCATGGACGATTTCCGCATACTTGCTATAAACCCAGGTTCTACTTCTACAAAAATAGCGGTGTATCAGAACATGAACCCTGTTTTTGTGAAGAGCATCACGCATCCAAGCGAAGAACTTGACCAGTTTGAGCATGTTGCCGATCAGTTTCATTTCCGTAAAGAAATAATTTATAAGGAACTTGAAGAAGCAGAAATCGATTTAGATAAAATTCAAGCTGTGGTTGGCCGTGGTGGCATGCTAAAACCAATTTCATCTGGTGTTTATATTGTGAACGATGCCATGAAACTTGATCTTCACGAGCATCCTATTAAGGAACATGCCAGCAACCTTGGCGGCTTGATTGCGGATGAAATCGCCCGTTCGTTGCCCAATGCTAAAGCTTATATTGCTGACCCTGTTGTAGTGGATGAATTGGATGAAATAGCCCGCGTATCGGGGCATCCGCTATTTAATCGCATTTCCATTTTCCATGCTCTGAACCAAAAATCCATAGCACGCCAACATGCCAAAAGCATTATGAAGCGCTATGAGGACATGAACCTTATTGTTGTACACATGGGCGGTGGTATTACTACCGGCGCACACCACAAAGGACGGGTAATTGATGTAAACCAAGGCCTTGACGGCGAAGGCCCTTTTTCGCCCGAACGCAGTGGTACATTGCCAACAGGCGATTTGGTGCGTTTTTGCTTCAATGGGCAATATTCGGAAAAGGAAATTATAAAAATGGTAGTCGGCAACGGCGGCATAGTTGCCCACCTTGGCACCAACAGTGCTTACGAAGCCGAAAAACGCGCCCAAAATGGCGATGAAAAAGCAAAATTCATACTGGAAGCTTTGGCATACCAAGTAGCTAAAAGTATAGGTTCGATGGTTCCAGTGCTCAAAGGCGATGTTGATGCCATATTGCTTACCGGAGGCGTGGCTCACAGCAAATGGATTACTAACCTCATAATCGAAAGGGTTTTTAAGTTTGCCCCAGTTTATATATATCCCGGCGAGGACGAAATGCGCGCCTTGGCCATGAACGGCCTCATGGTTTTAAAAGGCGAGGTTGAAGTGAAAGTGTATGTTTAAAAGGTTTAGGCGTTGGGGATTGAGGTTTTGGGCAATAAAACTTTGATTTTCACTTTGGTCTTTTTTCTAAATAAGTGCTACAAAAATAGTCCAAAAACCATGTGGTAATCTGAATGGTTTTCCTGAAAAATGTCCCAATACATTAGCCAAATCATTGATTGATTCTAGGAAATGGCTTTCAGTTTATTCTCATTAAAAAGGAATTATTTTTCATATACAACCATTTACCGATTCCAATTCCCTTTAATCGCAAAATACATAGAGAAAAGAGCAAGGCAAGGCAAAATTGCAAAAAGTAGCAGATTAAATATTACTTTTGTGAAAAGCTAAACCATTACTGCATTGAGGAACGTTGTACGGCTGATAACCGGTAACAAAAGCGATATTGAGCGTACACTGGTGCAGGGTTGCATCCGCAACGATCGTATTGCCCAGCGCGACCTTTACCACAAGTATTGCGATGCCATGTTTACGATTGCTTACCGAATTGTAAACAACCGCGACGATGCCCACGATGCTTTGCAAGACTCATTTATCCAGGTGTTTCGCGATATTGGGCAATACAGGTTCGATTCGACATTGGGTGCTTGGATAAAAACCATTGTTGTGCGCACTTCGCTACGGCAGCTTTCAAAAAACCGGAATCTTGCTTTTGCAAATATGGACGAAGTTAAAAGTGATGAAATGATCCTGATACCCGATACGCTCAACAGCGAATATCTCGAAAAGGTAATTCTTTCGCTGCCTGATGGATATAGGGCCGTTTTCCTGCTTACGGAAGTTGAGGGTTACACCCACGAAGAAACAGCTAAAATGCTTGGCATTTCTACTGGGACTTCAAAATCGCAATTGCACCATGCAAAAAAAATGCTCAAAAACAGACTTTCCACTTTGATGGATTAGCACATGGACGTTAACAAAAACCAAATCAAAAAGAGGTTGAGCGAACAATTGCCAACACATTCCCCAGATCCGGGGTCGTGGCAACGCATTTCGGCTGCACTTGATTCTTTAGGTGCGGA
>CAIRHD010000267.1 GCA_903878265.1 uncultured Bacteroidales bacterium
CTGCAAAGTAAACACGTAATTCACTGATTGTCAATACTCCCTTGAGGACTACAAATCATTTCAGAAAAATCATAACATTGAATATCAGGCTCATATAAAATACAATGACCAAAATCGGTCCTTTTTAACTAAAAAAAGGCTATTTTAGGCTGTTTTTTCTTCGTTTTTAGAGGGAAGGCTGCAAGTTGGGTTAACATCTTTGAGCCCACACCGAATAATCATTTGTTGCCACAATTTACATAGGCATCACATTTTCAAATTCCAAAATAAGAAGAACCGCGTCGAGGGTTGATAAAAACCACTCGAAGGGTTCGCTTTAGCTTTACTCAGCAACCATCGTTCACATTATCGTATTCCCGCATTTTCAAATTAAAAAAACCGCTTCGAGGGTTGGTAAAAACCGTCCTAAGGGTTCATTTTAACTTTACCCAGCAACCATCGTTCACATTAACGCATTCCCACATTATCACATTAACGCATTATCACAATGTGAGGATTTACTGTAACTTATTTCAAGATAATTTTCTTCATCTCAGTCCAATCGGTGGATACAACTTTAAGCAGGTATATGCCTTTGGGTTGCGAAGAAAGGTCGATATTCATTTTATGCCCATCCCAATCAAGTTGTTTGACCGGCCGCCCTGTATTGTCGAAAATCACAATTTCAGCATTTCGGATTGAAGCAAGGCTGATAAGGGAAACCTCAAATTTACCGGTTGTGGGATTAGGAAAAACATTTAATACCGAAGATGTTGGTACATATTCTTTTTCGCCAACCACAATGATTGGGCTTTCGGAAAAAGTAATCAGGTTGCAGGCAACATCCAGTGCCGGGTTAAACCCATCGGCACAGTTGGTGCAGGTTACGCCGGTAACGCAAGCGGGATTATTAGGGTGGCATTGATCCAGATAGGTTTCCTGGAAAATATAGCGTAACTCAATATCGCGTCCAGGAACAAATCCATCCATATCAAAATCAAAAGGCTTGGCAATCGATCCTGGACACCATCCTGCGCGGTCGTAGTACCAGGTTCCGTTTTGAGGCTGACAAGCATCTGGATTTGGGTTGCAATCGGTCCAGTTGTGCTGGGTAAAAGTTTTTACCCCATTTACCCAAATATTATGTGTGGCATCGTAAAACTCGGCAGCATTTCCGGTATTCAGGTCGCCCCAACCATGACCAGTGGAAACCAACTTCAATTTTGATGCAACGGCATTATCCGGATATGTGTAATTGAAAGTATCAACAGGTTGTGGTTTGGCATAATCGCCGAAAGGGAAATACGATTTCCAGACCTGTTTTACCGTGCTGTACTTGTGAGGAGGTGTGCCTTGCCTGAAATCGAAAGATAGATCGTAAAGGAAGCCATTGTCGAGGGTCGCACAATTTACCCTGAAAGCAACTTTGCCCTGTAGTATCGATGCATAATCGGTCAAATCGATATTATGCGAACAAGCCACGCCATAAGGAGTAATGTATTTTATAATTTCGAACCAATTTCCTTCCTTGTCGCGGGCATCAACGCTTGCAACCCTATCCCAGGCACCGCAGCCACCTGTGGGGCAATGCACTTTTAAGGTAGCGGTGATTTTATCGAAAGCACCAAGATAGGAAGGTAATTCGGCATCAACCGTTACTGTGCTCACGGTTGGGCTTAACCAGATATTTTTAAAAGCATCGGCCGAAAGATTGGATGTGGTCGGTACTATGTTGATATTTACAAACTTAGAAGCCACTGCACCAAAATTATTTGTTGATAAAATCTCAATAGCGTAGCTGCCATAGCTTGGAGGAGTCCACCAGGCGGTGAAATGTCCATTCCAAAAGTTCTGCGCTGTGATTGTTTGTCCGTTTATTCTAAATTGCACTCCTCCGACAGCAAACAACTCAGGATAAGCAATTGTAGATATACATGCGAGTTGTATCTGCGAAAGCGAAGGCACATACACATCACCTGCAAGTGGGTTTCGTGGGTCGATATCTGGAACGTGGAGGCTTGGGTTCAGCACCATGAAACTTTGTACAACCGGATCAGCAGCGTTGTACTGCGAATTTCCAGGCTGGGTGGCTTCCACAACCACTTTGCCTGTGTCGCCCGTAAGGGTAATGGTGTTTCCAACTATAGAAGCCGGCCCCGAAAGGATATTGAAAATTACATCCAAACCTGAAGTTGCTGAAGCTTCGATATCGAATGGAGGGTTGGTATTCAGTTTGTTTGGTATTTGTGCAAACGAAATTGCCTGATAGGTAGTATCGAGCGTTCCGTTGAAGTTGGAAGTTGGCCCAACCATGGCAAAGTTCAATAAATCGGCATCGCGATCGGGTGAAAAAACTTTAGAAGTAAGTTTGGTGATGGATGTATTGTTTCCGCCCGGAACTCCTTGATTAAATTTGTAATACATCTGCAAACCTGTTTCGTTACCGGTAAGTTCGTTGGCAATCATGGCTTGTATTTCGGCTTGGGTGAGTGCTTTGGACCATGCCGAAACTTCGTCGATACGGCCACCCCAGAAAAAATTCAAGCCACCGCCGGCAATACTTCGGCCAATAACAAAAGGGATATTGGTAGCTGTAAACAGGCCGTTTGCTGTTTTCTGGCCTTTCAGGTTTCCATTCACATACAATTTTAGGGCAGCACCATCGTAAACCCAGGCAATATGTTGCCACACTTGCGGAATTATGGTGTTGGCCGGTGCCACAAACTCAAAAAGTGTATTTGCCGAATTTATAAACCTACATTCGATTTTACCATCTGCCAATTCGATGAGATAAAAACCTTGTGAGCCACGAAATCCCATTAAACCCTGACCGTAAGCCAGTTGATCGTCGTAAAACCAGCCAGCAATTGTCATGCCTGGCTTATTGGCCAGGTATTGCGAGCCGTTATCGAGTAGTACATGGTCATCAACCATATCGAAATGCAGATACTGGTTTGTTTGGGCTTTTAAACCTGCAGAAACAGCTAAAGCCAGTATCAGCACTGCCAACCTTGCAAAGAAGTAGAAATTTTTCATTTTTTAGATATTAATTTGTTGTTAATTGTATTTGTTTTCTTTTTATGATTTAATCGGGGTCCAATCCGAAATCCGAAACCAGCAATCCGAAATCCTCTACCAGAAAATCCACCAAATTTTAACATCCGGTTCTTCACCACCTTGACGTGCTTTTGCCTGATTCCAGTTTTCGGTATTATACTGACTTTCGGAAGGCGGATATGGCATCCTGAAATGGGCAATGGGATCGCCTTCGCGTGGAGTCATCTTTGTGCGCCTAGCCTCAGAGTATGCTTCCCAGGGCTGGCGGAAAGCATCGATCCAGCGTTGTGTATAAATGTTTGCCAGTTTTTCTTCATCTGTGGCTGCCATCCAAGAACCGAAATGGTTGAGTACCGAAGCTGCATTTATCTCAAGCGGGATGGGGTTCTTTTCGTCAAACCCCAAACCCGACA
>CAIRHD010000268.1 GCA_903878265.1 uncultured Bacteroidales bacterium
ATAAAGGATTATTTTGCAAAAATGGGTTTCAAGAAAGCAATTTTGGGCTTGTCGGGAGGAATTGATTCGGCAGTTACGCTTGCATTGGCTGCTGAAGCTTTGGGAAATGAAAATGTGTATGCCGTTTTGCTCCCATCTGAGTATTCGAGCGAGCATTCCATAGATGATGCAATTGCGCTGGCCCAAAACCTGGATTGCAAATACGACACCATCAGCATAAAAGAAGGCTACAATTCTATGCTTGGCACGCTTCATCCCTATTTCGAGAATCTACCCTTTAATGTTGCCGAGGAAAATATACAAGCAAGGGTAAGGGCAGTGTTGCTGATGGCTTTAGCAAACAAATTTGGATATATATTATTGAACACATCCAACAAAAGTGAGGCCGCGGTTGGTTACGGGACTTTGTATGGCGATATGTGCGGCGGCATTTCGGTACTGGGCGATGTGTATAAAACCGAAGTTTACGAGCTGGCAAACTTTATCAACCGAAACCGGGAAATTATACCAATCAACAGCATTATAAAACCGCCGTCGGCTGAATTGCGCCCTGGCCAAAAGGACAGCGACTCATTGCCCGAATACGAAATACTCGATAAAATCTTATACAACTACATCGAGTTGCGCCAAAGTCCTGCCAATATGATCAGCGCAGGTTTCGACGAAGCCATAGTTAGACGTGTATTGCGGATGGTGAACATGAATGAGTGGAAGCGGCACCAAACTCCGCCAATCCTACGTGTATCGCCCAAAGCTTTCGGGCAGGGAAGACGGATGCCGATTGTGGGCAGGTATTTGTCGTAAGAATGGAACGCAATCTGTGTGTTACCATACCAACATATTCTTAGCATTGAATAGAGTTGTGAATTAAATAAAACCGTAAATTCAATGACCAAATCGCCCTAAAATCTTTCTAAGATATTAGGGCATTCCTAAACTTTGAAAATTGAACCCGTTTTGCACTGTAGTCATGTTTCTTGATTATTTGCCAATTTAGAAATCTTCAAGACCTTATAGCAGAATTCTTGTTTTAGGCTGCAGAAGGGCTTATTTTTCCACAATGCTTCGTGGCACAAAAATAATGCTTGCTTTTCACATTCAAATACACTACATTTGAGGAAAAATAACAGATATGTTACGGCCATTACAATTACTGAACAATTTTCTTCATCCGGCTAACGGGGAAGGCAAGGTAACCTATGTTTTAAGCGGGTCGCCGGGCGATTTTAACATCACCTACTCTGGCAATAATGCCGAAACTTTTCAGGAGCCACATGCCGTTAAAACCTGGAAAAAGACTTTTACGGTTTCGGATGGGGGGTTTGTTTACTTTTCGGCTCAATCGAACACCCTACATGCCAAAATCCATGTAAAAATATTGTTGGATGGCAAAGTATTCAGAAAAGCAGATGCCAAAGGCGATTACGCCGTTGCAACAGTTTCGGGTTGTATTAACTGCAACAAGAAAAACGGGCAATAAAAAGCCCCCCATTAGCGGAGAATCTTTTGAAAACGGATTTTCGTTAACCCATTTTGCAGCTAACCCGAAAGAGATGATTGCTGTTCAATGAATTGGCAGTCCTAGAGTTCAGATTTGTGTACTACAGATTTTTTCTTTTTGAAGGGGGTGTATTTATATTTCAAGGCGTCATAAATCTTTTGCACTTGTGGGTTTGGCTCCAAGCAACGACGTATCATAATC
>CAIRHD010000269.1 GCA_903878265.1 uncultured Bacteroidales bacterium
GGTTTCAGTTCGGTGTAGGCATTTTCGGGAAGCCCCTTGATTTGGTCTTGTTCGTGTTCTGACATGGTTTGTTGGATTTAAAAGAGTTTCAAAAGTAATGTAAAAAATGATTTGGCGATAATGATGTGGTCAAAGTTCAAAAGCAAGAACAAAGTGGATATCCTGATATTAAAGGCTCCATTTGCGCATATCTATTTCCTGTTTCATGTTTTGCAAGCCTCAGCCTTTCTGCTCACATTTTCTAACCGTTACCTTATCCAGGATTTTCATGTTTACTTCCACGCCAATTCCCGGGCCGGTGGGCACATCCATGGTTCCATCGGGGTTTATTGTAAATGGAGGTTCCACAATATCTTCCTTGTAGTATTTTTTACTGGCCGAAATATCGCCAGGCAAAGTAAAGTTTGGCAACGATGCCAGCGCCACATTGCCAGCACGGCCAATCCCCGATTCGAGCATTCCGCCATGCCATACCGGAATATTCATCGAAGCACAATAATCGTGAATAAGTTTCGATTCGGTGAAGCCGCCTACACGCCCCGGTTTTATATTGATGATTCGGCAACTGCCCAGTTCGATGGCGGCACGGGTATCGTCTAGGGAATGTATGCTTTCGTCGAGGCAGATGGCGGTTTTGATTTCGCGCTGCAGTTTGGAATGGTCGAAAATATCTTCGTAGCCAAGCGGTTGCTCTATCAACGACAAGTTGTATTGATCCATTTCCTTGAAAAGGCCAATATGGTCGAGCGTATAAGCCGAATTGGCATCCACCTGTAAAATTGTGTTTGGAAATTCGCGGCGAAGTGCCTCCACAAACTGCATATCCAAACCTGGCGCTATTTTAATTTTGATGCGCTGATAGCCTTCTGCGAGGTATCCTTCTACCTTATGTATAAGGCCAGGAACCGAATCCTGTATGCCGATGCTTACACCGCAAGCAATTTTATCGCGGACACCGCCCAACATTTTCGACAAAGAAATTCCTTTTGTTTTTGCAAAAGCGTCCCATAAAGCGGCTTCCAGACCTGCTTTGGCCATCATGTGCCCACGCACTTTGGCATAGCTTGCAATGGCTTCGTCAACACTCGAAATATCTTTTCCAATTATGGATGGGATTAAGAAATCGTTGAGGATATGCCAGGCGGTCGGTACGGTTTCGTAAGAGTAAAAAGGCGTTCCTTCGGCTACACTTTCGCCCCAGCCGGTAACGCCATCGGCATCAACACGCACAATAATGTGCTCTTCGTCGTATTCGGTTCCCATTGAGGTAACAAATGGGCTTACCAGAATCATTTTAATGTGGCGGAGTTCAATTCGGTTAATTTTCATGAAAGGGTTTATTTTTTTAAGGTTAAAAGTTCAAAGAATCGGCCTACGAGCACTGGCTGTTAAGCGATAGCATAGATAAGGCGAAGTACAATTGCTTGCAGTAATGAAGTTCCAAAATGGTTTTTTCGATTTGAAATTACATCTTTGCGGAGAAATTTAGTTTGTAGATTGAAGGTTTATACACTCATACTTGTTGTGGATCGCCAATATAAGCACCCCAAACAGAACTGCAACAACAATCAATATAGAGTTCAAGACCCCTTCTATCCCGAAAGATATTTTTATCAAAATGGTGGAAATGATGTAGCCAGAATTTCGGATTACCGCGCTAAATTTGTCGGTATGCAGAAAGGAAAACAACAGCAAAAGCACATCAACCAAGATCAATATCGTGAAAAAGTCGCCAAAAAACATTTTGTTCACATCAGTGATGGAGTTCACCATCTGGTTTATAGAGAAAAATCCGTAGTACAACAAACGGCTGAAAGTGAAAACGGATAACATCAGGAATATAGGCAACAGAAATAAGGCGACCATTTCTTTGATACGGATGAACTTTAAGATTTCGGGCGACAACCCGGACTTTTTGAATAGCGAACCATCTTTTTTGTCGTTGAGCCTGTAAAACACAAAAATCAAGAAGAACAGTATGAGCGTAGCAAGCAAATCGTATGAAAACTGTATGTCGTTTTTCTTCGAAAACCAGTCGGCGCTTAATTCCAGTTTCGACAAATCCTTAAAAACCCGCCTGATAACAATCAGCGTTATAATTTCGTATTGCTTGCCAATGTAAATTGTGGTTGATTTTGGGAGGTAATACACCAAAAGGTAAACCTCATACACCAGTATAAATGAGAATGGTGTATAAATTGCCGCTATTGGGTTGCTCAACAAATGCGAGGGGTTGCTGAGGTGTAAAATGTCAAGGCTCACCAATCCGATAAGTA
>CAIRHD010000270.1 GCA_903878265.1 uncultured Bacteroidales bacterium
AAAGCCGAAAAATCGGAGCAATTCAAGCAGCAGTTCCTGGCTAATATGAGCCACGAGATCCGGACACCTATGAATGCCGTGATGGGAATGACAAGTCTTGTGTTAGGCACTCCGCTCGAGGGAAAACAAAGATTTTACCTCGAAGGAATCAAGAAATCGAGCGACAACCTGCTTCACATTATAAACGATATTCTGGATCTTTCCAAGATCGAAGCTGGTAAAATGGAATTGGAAAATATTGATTTTTCAATCCACGACCTGGTTGAACAGGTAAAGCAAACACTTCGCCACCGTGCCGATGAAAAAGGACTTGAACTCTTAACCATGATAAAACCGGATGTTCCGGATGTTGTGATAGGAGATCCTGCACGTCTGAACCAGGTTCTCATCAATCTGGCCGGCAACGCCATCAAATTTACCGAAAAAGGAAGTATTGCAATTGAGGTTACAAATGAAAATGAAGGAATACGTTTCGCGATTGTTGATACCGGTATCGGTATACCTTTGGATAAACTGCAGACTGTTTTTGAGAGTTTCTCACAGGCCAACGCTTCAGATACGCGAAAATATGGCGGAACCGGGTTAGGGCTGAGTATCTCACGACAACTGGTCGGAATGATGAAAAGCAACATTGCTATCGAAAGCAAGGAGGGTTTCGGGACCACATTTTCCTTCATCGTTAAATTTGAAAAAGGTTCCGCTGAACGATTGGAACAACATATGGCTCTGGAACAAAGTGTCGACGGAAGCATCCTGGATGGCTTAAAAATTTTAGTAACCGACGACAACGAATACAACCGTATCGTTGCCCGCGATACATTGAAATCGGTCGCAAACATTGAAATATACGAAGCAACCAACGGGCAGGAAGCCATTGATTTAGTGGCCAAAATGCAGTTTGATATCATTCTTATGGATGTCCAGATGCCTTTGATGAATGGGTTTGATGCCACGCGATATATAAGGACACATTTCGGCAGTCCCGCAAAAGATACACCCATCATAGCCTTAACAGCCAGCGTGTTGCGCACCGATCTGGATAAATGCAAGACCGCCGGAATGGACTCGTATATCCCCAAACCGTTCAAAGCGCAACAACTGATAACAGGCATTGCACAGGTTTTAAACATCACATTGAAAGCAAAAAAGGAAACCGATTCATCCGCGTTGACAAAAGCAACATCAGGAGTTACGGATATGGCTTATCTTGAGAAATTCTGCGAAAGCGATAAAACCCGTATGAGCAAGTACATTTTCATGTTTACTTCGACTGCACCGGACCTGATCGAAAAAATAAACTCAGCTCTTGCTTCCGGGGATTTCGAAGAGATAGCCAACCAGGTGCATAGTTTTAAGACAAAGTGGATCATGATGGGAATGACCGAAACAAAAGATATTGCATTAAAACTGGAGCACTTATGCAGGATAGGATCCCAGGAGGAATTAATTATCAGCACACTCGAACTTCTGAAGAGCAAAATAGAACTGGCACTAACCGAACTAAGCGAGCAAATAAATAAATAAATCAGTACTTTTGCCTAAACAAGAAACGCCATGGAATTCGCAAAACCAAAAAAAATATTTATCGTTGACGATGATGAAATGCTCACCGAAGCCTTGTCGGATTTTTTGACACGGAAAGTTGCCCACCACATCAGCATCTACAATACAGGTGAAGAATGTATGCAGCATATTTCGAAGAACCCGGATGTTGTTATTCTCGATTATTACATGAACAGCGTGAAGAAAGATGCAGCAACAGGTTTGGAGGTTTTGGAAGCTATCCGCAAATACCTTCCCAGCACAAGGTTTATTATGCTTTCGAGCCAGGAAAGTTATGGCATTGCTGCACAAACCATACAGAAAGGTGCTGAGTATTATATTATTAAGGATGAAGATGCGTTTCAAAAGATTGCCGACCTGATTTAAAGCGGCTTACTTCAGGGCGTTAATTATTTTATCCATATCCTCATCTTTTGGAATAAAGGCCGTGCTGAGAAAATCACATTTCCAGACATTCCCGATCTTGATGAAATGGAATATATGCCGGACAGGAATTAGCTTGTTCCACTCAAAGAAGAATTGGTCAACAACAAAAGCTGAATTTCCACTTTTTTCAAAACGGATTTCGCGCCTGCCAACCGAAATTTTGGTGGAAAAAGAGGTGTCGGATAGCATAGCTGTTATAAGCTTTGAATAACTTTTCTTTCCCCATAAATCATAAGGACTTGTTCCACAAAAAAAGCCATCATCAGTCATCAGGGATAAAAAAGCAGTACTGTCCCTGTTTTCGAATGCTGAATACAATGTGTCTAAGCTTTTGGTTAAATCCGCTTTTGCAGCAACTGCATCAAAAGAATCAGTTTTTTGTTTTGTTTGGCACGAAGTTATAAGAATCAGTGCCACAAAGAGTAAGGCGTAACTATTTTTCATTTGGAGTGGATTTGTTTTACGTTAATACTTTAGTTCTCTACTGTGAATTTAGGGGGGGATATGTTTTGGGAAGTCAGAAGACTGAAGTCGGAATTTTCCTTAAAAAGTATTTTTCTAACTGCAAGTGTCTGATTGTGTAAGAATTAACTTTTAAAATGCTATTTCTCATTGATTTAAAATACTAACAGTTAGCAGATGCTTCGGTCTTCCGACTTTTGACCCACAATGGCAAATACCGATCAATCCGTGGTAAAACCTTAACATTTAGACGATTAAAAAAATTTTTATCTGTTTTTTTCAAATTACTGGAAATGGATTATTCCGATTTTTGTTCCGGTTTATTTAATTGGGAAAGCGAAGCAATGCCGCTGATTCCGCCCAGGTTCATTGTATCAAGCGCAGAACTGGGTACAATTATCATCGAACCAATTTTTAATCCTTCGCCTATCAGGTTCATAGCCCTTAATTGCAGAGCAACCGGATTGCTCAGGTAGGATTCGCTGGCTTTGGCAAACTTTTCGGCAATTTCAGTTTCGGCTGTTCCAAGTATTACCCTTGCTTTGCGCTCCCTTTCAGCTTGGGCTTGTTTACTCATGGCATCTGACAAGCCCTGTGGAATGGTAATATCTTTTATTCCAACAGTCTGACAGGTAATTCCCCACGGATTTGTATTTTCGTCCAACAATTTTTGAAGATCCTCGGCTATATTCACCCTGTCCTGGAGCAAATCGGCCAATTCGTGCCTTCCTATAATATCCCTTAAACCGGTTTGCGCAATATATTGAACTGCTGTCATGTAATCCGCCACCTCAAGTGCTGCTTTTTCAACATCCCACACAGTCCAATATAAAGTTGCCACAACATTCACCGGCACGGTATCCTTCGTAAGTGTTTGATCTGCCTTAAAATCAGTAACCCTAACCCTTTGATCAATGTAATCAATTACATTATCTATGATCGGCACAATGAAAAATATGCCCGGCCCTTTTAATCCAATATATTTACCCATCCGCAACAAAACTGCTTTTTCCCATTGATCGGCAATTTTTATTGAGCTGGTAATGAGAATTGTTAGGATTAACAACACACTGAAGAATTTAATGTCAAGATAATTGACATAGAGCAAAACTGCCAATATCCCAGAAACCAGGATTAAAGCAGTAATCGAAATCGAATTAAAAAGATTTTTGGTTTTCATAGTTATTTGTTATTGAGATTGTTATTGAGATTGTTATTTTGAAGTTCGGCTATTACTTCTTCTTTCGAAAACCCGTAGGTGTATGCAACCGTTAAAAACTCCTTACAGATGTCCTGAATTTTTCCTTGTTTTTCTTCATCGCTAAGTACAATCCCATTGGCATTGATAAACGTGCCCGACCCCTGCTGTGTATCAAGAATACTAAGGATTTCGAGTTCTTTGTATGCTTTTGCGATTGTATTTAAGTTTACTTTAAGTTCCACCGCCAACGATCGCACCGTTGGAAGTTGCTCTCCGGTTTTTAAATTACCTGATGCAATCCCAAATTTAATCTGGTCTATTATCTGCCTATAGAAAGGTATTCCTCCACTCGGGTCTAAAATAAATTTCACCATTGTGTTATTGATATATTGTATTAGTATTATAGTACAAAGGTACAACATTATTTCTGAAAACCAACAAAAAACTAAAAAAATATTATAAAATAAATTGGATGGACATGGTTTCCCTTATTATCGCGTTGTGTATTTGTTTAACTGTCAATACATTAACTGCACTTCACATCCGATCAGTGCAAAGAAATACATGAAAG
>CAIRHD010000271.1 GCA_903878265.1 uncultured Bacteroidales bacterium
GAAGATGTGGGAATGATCGACTCCATTTTCAGGACAAATGGTGTTGGCCGCCACCATTTATATATGAAAGGTGGTGGGTCGCAGCGCCCGGCTTCGCACGAAACAGTTGATAATAAAGAACATTTTATATATCAAGATGGACAAACGGTGTTCAAATGGGCTGTTTCAAAAATGGCCGACATTTCGGTTGAAATGATGGAAAAACACAACCTGAAAGCGGAAGAACTTGCATGGCTGGTTCCCCATCAGGCTAATATGCGGATTATTGATGCCGTTGCCAATCGCATGGGGCTTGACAAAGAAAAAGTGATGATAAACATTGAACGCTACGGAAATACTACAAGTGCAACTATTCCACTCTGCTTGTGGGAATGGGAACCGAAACTCCGCAAAGGCGACAATGTGATACTTGCTGCTTTTGGAGGAGGTTTTACTTGGGGTTCGACCTTGCTGAAATGGGCTTACGATACTGAGTAGGGGGATTGGTGGATAAGGAAATAGGTAGAAAGAAGACAAGGATACAATAAAATATTTTGCAAACCCTGCCGTTTTGGTGGGGTTTTTCTTTTATGCCTGATTGATTTTATCTGATCCTACCCACTCAAATTCTTTAAAAACACAAGCAACTGCATCTTCGTAATCTTCAAACCGCATTACTTTTTTCAGTTTCTTAAAAACGTGGTGCGGGTCATTGAATGACATTGCCAAGTACGACCAGTATTCTTTTAATACGCTAAGTGCAGATAAATTGTCGTTCATTTGTTTTCGGTAAGCTAAATACAAATCATTGATAAACTGTCCGATATGTTCCTGCTGATTAGCCATAACGCCTAATCCCTTGATTTTTGCAGGCAAAAACGGATCCCACAGCAACCCCCGGCCAATCATCCACGAATTTATTGGATTAAACTGTTCATCAAGTCGTTCAAAATCGGCACACGAAAAAATATCACCATTATATGCCAGTGGGACCGAAATCAGGGGAATGGTCTTTTCAAAAGCTTCCAGATTGGTTTCGCCGGTGTAGAGTTGTTTGCCCGTGCGGGCATGGATAATCAATTCGGAAATATTATACGTGTTGAATACAGGGATAAGTTCAAAAATTTCGTCTTCCGAAATATAGCCAAGCCGACACTTTACCGAAAACTTGATTTTTGTTTCAGCCATTACTTTTCCAAGTATTTGTTCAACCATTTCGGGAAACGGCAACATACCGGAACCCCTCTTTTTATTGGCAACTTGTGGATACGGACAACCCAGATTCCAGTTCAGTTCGCTAAAACCAAGTCTTTCGCAGAAATTAGAAAAACGGATAATTTCCTCCGCATCCTTGCTCAAAATCTGTGGCACAACCGGAATTCCGTTTTCGAAAGGGCTTCCTAATTCGGCAAGTTTGCGTGCCGCGAGTTTGTTGTTGTGCTGAATAGAAGTGAAAAAAGGCGTAAACAACTTATCTACGCCTTGGAAATGTTTTACATACACGGACCGGAAGGTATGCCCGGTTATACCTTGGAAGGGTGCTAAATAAATATTGGGAGCTACTGACAAGTTGTATCTTATAAAAAGTATAGGCGGTTAAAGCGAATCCACCACTAAACAATAGGTCGGTTTTAATTGCTGCCATAAACCAACGAAAAATCAGGACACTCCAAATCAATGTATAAATCCGGATCTCTCTTGTTTCGAAAATCACACGATAGGCTCAAATTCCCGCTTATCCTTTAACCTTTATCCTTACAAGTTCGGCAATTTTTTCAACTGGTATGCGCTCTTGTTTCATGGTATCGCGGTCGCGGATGGTTACGGTATTGTCCTCAAGTGTTTGGTGGTCAACCGTTATGCAATAAGGCGTCCCGATAGCATCGTGGCGGCGGTAGCGTTTCCCGATCGAATCTTTCTCTTCGTACTGGCACATAAAATCGTACTTCAGCGTATCCATAATTTCGCGTGCTTTTTCAGGAAGGCCATCTTTTGCAATCAAAGGCAGTATGGCGCATTTAATTGGGGCTAAAACAGCAGGTAAACGGAGCACAACGCGTTCGGAACCATCGTCAAGTTTTTCTTCGGTGTAGGCGAAACTCAGGATGGCAAGGAAAGTGCGGTCAAGCCCGATGGAAGTTTCGATAACATAAGGAACATAGTTTTCGTTGAGTTCAGGATCGAAATACTGGATTTTTTTGCCCGAATATTCTTGATGCGCCTTTAAATCGAAATCGGTGCGCGAATGTATGCCTTCCAGTTCCTTGAAACCAATCGGGAATTCAAATTCAATATCAGCAGCAGCATTGGCGTAATGTGCAAGTTTTTCGTGTTTGTGGAAACGGTATTTTGATGCCGGAATTCCAAGTGATAGATGCCAGTTGAGGCGGGTTTCTTTCCATTTTTCAAACCATTCCAGTTCGGTACCGGGGCGGACGAAAAACTGCATTTCCATTTGCTCGAATTCGCGCATCCGGAAAATAAATTGCCTTGCCACAATTTCGTTGCGGAAAGCTTTTCCGGTTTGTGCAATCCCGAAAGGAATTTTCATCCTGCCGGTTTTCTGTACATTCAGGTAATTGACAAAAATGCCCTGGGCAGTTTCTGGCCGCAGGTAAATAATATTTGCATCTTCGCTTACCGAACCCATTGAAGTGCTGAACATCAGGTTAAACTGACGCACATCGGTCCAGTTGCGGCTTCCGGAAACAGGACAAACAATTTCGAGTTCTTCTATTAGTTTCTTTACATCCGCAAGGTCGTTGCGCTCCATAGCACCATAAAAACGGCGGCTGGCAGTATCAATTTTCTCTTTGTATTCGAGCACCCGGGCATTGGTGGCAACAAACTGATCTTTATCGAAAGTATCGCCAAAGCGTTTTGCAGCTTTTTCAACTTCCTTATCAATTTTATCCTGCCATTTCGAAAGTTGGTCTTCGATGAGCACATCGGCACGGTAGCGTTTTTTGGAATCGCGGTTATCAATAAGCGGATCGCTGAACGCATCCACATGCCCCGAGGCTTTCCAGATAGTTGGGTGCATAAAAATTGCCGAATCCAGACCGACGATATTTTCGTGGTGCTGCACCATCGATTTCCACCAATACTGACGGATATTGTTTTTTAACTCAACCCCGTTCTGACCATAATCGTACACTGCGCTTAGGCCATCGTATATTTCGCTCGACGGGAAAACAAACCCATACTCCTTGGCATGGGATATTATTTTTTTGAAAATTTCTTCGTTCTGTGCCATGGCGCAAAGGTAGCCAAAAAAATTTTATTGGCAAATGTGCGCTGGTTAACGTATCATCGTATGGCTCAGCAACCTGAACTTTTTACAAATTTGGAATGTTAACAAATAATACAGAAACCAGTAGGATTGTGATTTTTGAATTGTACTTTTGCTACTTGTTGTGAAATTAAACAAAACCCTAAAAATTAAGTAGCTATGATAAAAGAAGCAGTTGAAAATGCCATAATAAACCAGATTAAAAATGAAGAGCACTCTTCGCGCTTGTATTTATCCATGGCATCGTGGTGCCAGGTGAACGGATATCCAGGTGCCGCAGCTTTTCTTTACAAGCAAACCGACGAGGAGCGCATGCACATGCTCAAATTTGTCCATTATCTTAACGACAGGGCCGGTAAAAGCAGGCTTTTGGCTCTTGATAACCCAACTGCCGAGTACAAATCCTTGCTCGATGTGTTCGAGAAAGTAATGATCCATGAAGAATTTATTACCGCTTCCATCAACGATTTATATGAAGTTGCTATGGAAAACAAGGATTATACAACCGGAAATTACCTTCAATGGTTTATAAACGAGCAAATTGAAGAAGAAAGTACCATGCACGGGATTCTGGATAAAATGAAATTGGCGGGCAACGAGGCCGGAGGCTTGTTCCATATCGACAAGGAACTTTCGACGCTTGCCGCTGCAAAAGTGGTTGCCCCGCTTACGGTTTAATTTGGAACCCAAATGGATTTAAAAGCTGCTTACTCTTGATGTGGGCAGCTTTTTTTTTGAAAACTCCCGTTTTTTCTGTCATGCCCAATGTTGGTAAGCCTAAAAAGAAGCATTAATGAATGAGCGTATTTGCCTGAGTTGTTATACTGATTTGGTTCAAATTAAAACTGATTTAATTATTCCTACCGCATCCTTTCTATAAATTTTGTAAAAATTAATTTGAATAGAATGATGAAAAGAACATTAAAATTATAATTTTACACAAGCAATAAATCACAACCTACTTCATCGTTAAACCAATAAATAAATCACTAAATATGAGAGTTTTAAGAATTTTAATCTTGCTGTTTTTTGCGATTGCGGCATCCTCGGTAAGGGCGCAGGAAACCATTACAAGTGTTCGTGAATCAGACAAAGTTTCAATTGGCCTTGGCTTTGGCCTTGACTACGGTGGCTTTGGCGGGAACATCGTGTTTTATCCGGCACCCAAAATTGGGCTTTTCGCCGGATTGGGCTATCCACTTGCTGGCGTTGGATACAATGTGGGTGCAAAATTGCGGTTGCTCACCCCAAAAGTATCAAAGGTAAATGCCTATTTGCTGGCAATGTATGGCTACAATTCTGCTATTTATGTGCAAGATGCCAAGGATTATAACAAATTGTTTTATGGTCCTTCGTTCGGGTTTGGCATCGATACCCATTACAATCCGATGAAAGTTGGTTATTGGTCGTTTGCCCTTATGATCCCGGTAAGGGGCACGGATGTTGATAATTATATCAATGATTTGAAAACTAACCACAACGTCGACTTCAAAAATGCTCTGCCGCCAATCGCATTTTCTGTCGGTTATAGGTTTGTGATAAAATAATATTTGAAATTAATTTTCGTCCATATACTTCTTGTTCAACAAGAGGAATGGCATTCCTCGTTAGAAAATTGTTGCATAAACAAAAATGCCTATCCGGCTTTTATTTCGGATAGGCATTTTGCTTTTATGGCCAAAGCTCCAGTTTGCTATTAACTGCTGCTTAGTTTTTGTGTTTGTCGGCATTGTGGCAGCAAGTATCGGCGTTGCAGGTTTCCGGTTTTTCGGCCACGAGCACAACGCTAAAAATACCCTCATCCGAATCAATATCGTTGTACTTGGCAATCATTTCGGCGTTTAAGTATTTCTCCAGCAATTCGTTGGGAAGCTTTACTTTATTTACTTCCACAATTCCGCCTTGTGTAAAACCTGTTTTTTTGAAATATCCCATAAAGGTTTCCGCTTTCTCGGCACCGGCAATACATCCCGATATTTTGGAAGCTTCAAGCCTGAGTTCGGGAGAAATATCGTTCAGTATCACAAAATCCGATACACACACATACCCGCCGTGGTCGCAAACCCTGTACATTTCGTCGGCAACTTTCTGCTTGTTGGTTTGCAGGTTGAAAACGCAGGTTGAGTAAATCACATCGGCATATTCGTCGGGCAAAGGTGCATTTTCTATATTGCCAAGCCTGAACTCGACATTGCTTATTTTTAATGAATCCGTTGAATTGCGGGCAGTTTCAATGTTTTGTTCCGAACTGTCGATACCTATTACTTTGCCCGTGTTGCCAACAACGCCAGCGGCCAAAACGCAATCGGAACCCAAACCCGAACCAAATTCCACTACCCTGTCGCCTTCGTGCAAAAGCTGGAATCGCTCAGGCAGGTTTTCATCAAACCCAGGTTTATCCTCATTGCCCGAATGGCTGCCGCAACCACCCGAACCACAACCACATGCACTTTGCTTCACTTTTTTGCTATTCTCTATTGATTCTACTTCCATTTCCATAGCCAGTATTTTTTCGTGTTTTTAATGTTTTTAATTCAAATGAAATTCTTCCTTTGCCTAGTCATAACAATCCTTTGAACAGGATGTTTTTGCCACACTGTAATATTTTACTGACATACCATCGTAATTTTGTACAAATAATTATCTTTTTTATTGTTTATCAATAAGATCAGATCTGTTGTTATAGACGGGGATTTGTCGGCTTGCACATTTGGGGTTTCCGCATATATTGAATTTGGTTTAACGGAATTATCCTTTTTGATTATTGCTAAAAGTGAAATATTGTTCATTTTAGACATGAATAATTGATAGAGGAATACCGTCAAATCTATTAAAATTGTATAAAGTAAGAATCGGTAAGCCACAAAACTTTAACTTTGCCAAAAAAATTACAAAAATGCTCAGAAAAATATTGGTTTTTTCCCTTTTGCTTGCTTCAATGGCATCTTGTAAAGAAGATGTAACCGATTATGGCCCAATTGATAAAAAAATAATCGAAGACTATTTAACTGCTACAGGCCTTACTGCTCAATCATCATCCACAGGCTTATATTACATTATCGAAAAGCCAGGTGGAGCCAATCATCCAAACATAAATTCTGCCGTTTCCGTCAATTATAAAGGTTACCTCACTGATAGTACCGTTTTCGACGAATCGTATTCGAGCGGTCAACCATCAACTTTCCCACTTGCATCGGTAATTGCCGGTTGGCAGGAAGGGCTGCAATTGATAGGTGTTAAAGGCAGGATTAAATTGCTGGTTCCTTCTGCGTTAGGATATGCCTCAACTGCAAAAGGCCTAATACCAGCCAATTCTGTTTTGATATTCGATATTGATATGGTCGAATTTTATTGATAAAACATGTGGGTCCCAATCAATAATTTTTGCCTTGATTTCGATCTGTCGTACAAAAATGCAGCCAATTATTGCGCTTCACAAGATCGTTGTATAAGCGAAGTGAAATCAAAGTTGCAATCCTGGTCGGTTGACAAAAGCTTTTTCAATAAAATCATCAGCAAACTGACGGACGAAGGATTTATGGACGAAGAACGGTTTGCTACCAGCTATGTTAGCGGAAAATTCAGGATTAACGGCTGGGGAAAGCGGAAAATATTTGTTGGTCTCAGGTCTAAATCTGTTCCATTTGAGTTGATTGATAAAGCATTACTAACAATAGATGACGATGAATATGCTCTTGTTTTGGACACTTTGTTAAACAAAAAACTCAAGTTGTTAGGTGACGACACACTCCAAAACAAACAAAAAGCTGCCTACTTTGCCACCTCACGAGGATTTGAACCGGAACTTATATCGAAAATATTGGGGGAAATGGGAAATAGTTAATGGAATAGTTAATGATTAATGGAAAATAGTTAATAGTCAATGGTTAGTATGATATAGTTGATGATCAAGATTTTCTGGTTTTTACAAATCATTTATAATTTGTTTCTCACATCACATTTCTCACCTCACACGCAAAATAAACCTCTTTTAAAAAACGCACATGGTAAACAATGATTCACTTAAAGAACTATCAAAGCGTTTGGAAGCGCTGAGGAGGTTCCTTTGAAGTCGATGCCAAGCTCGAACTCATAGCCGAAGAAGAACAAATAACCCACAGCCCCGATTTTTGGAACGACCCAAAGAAAGCTGAGCTTGTATTGAAAACCATTCAGGAAAAGAAAAGCTGGACCAATGCTTTTGCAAATGCCGAAGTTTCCTTGGCCGATTTGCAGGTTTTGTTCGAATTCTTTCAGGCTAACGAAGCCACAGAACAGGAAGTTGACAATGCGCTTAAGCAAACCGAAAAGCTTTTCGACGACCTCGAATTCCGCAATATGCTCAGCAACGAGGAAGATGGGCTGAGCGCCATCCTGCAAATAAATTCTGGTGCCGGCGGTACCGAAAGCCAGGACTGGGCGCAGATGCTTATGCGCATGTACATCCGCTATGCTGAGCGGAACAACTTTAAAGTCCGCGAACTCGATTTGAACGAGGGCGATGGCGCAGGCATAAAATCGGTTTCGCTCGAAATAGAAGGCGACCATGCCTTTGGGTACCTGAAAGGCGAAAACGGTGTTCACCGGCTGGTACGGCTTTCTCCTTTCGATTCGGCCAACCGTAGGCACACTTCTTTTGCCTCGGTGTATGTTTATCCTGTTGTTGACGACAATATCAACATCGAAATCAGCGCAGCCGATATTAGCTGGGACACATTTCGCAGCAGCGGCCCTGGCGGACAAAATGTGAACAAAGTGGAAACGGCGGTGCGCTTGTACCATGCTCCTTCCGGAATAGTTGTAGAGTGCCAGGTAACCCGTTCGCAACAGCAAAACCGCGACAAAGCCATACAGATGCTTAAATCGCAGTTGTACGAAATTGAATTGCGCAAGAAAAAGGAAGCCCAAGCCGAGATTGAAGGGAACAAGAAAAAAATAGAGTGGGGATCGCAAATCCGCAATTACGTGCTACATCCATATAAAATGGTAAAAGATATACGTACCGGGCACGAAACTTCCAATGCGTACGAAGTGCTCGATGGCGATTTGAACGATTTTATCAAGACCTATCTGATGGAATTTGGCAGGAGCGATTCGTAAATTACAACCACCAACCTTCTTATCCTGAAAAGGCGAAATGCATATAAAACTGCCGAAATATCCAGATAACATTGCGGTTCCGCTTATTTTCATGCTGGCGTTACCGGTTTTGTATTTCTCTGTTTTTGTACCTTTCGAAGCCGATACCGGCGATAGCGTGATGCACTATTATTATGCGCGTTATGCCTTTCAGGATCCTTTGTTATACCTGCATCATTGGGCAAAACCCTTTTTCACTCTGCTGGCTTCGCCGTTTGCCCAATTTGGGTTTGGCGGCATAAAACTATTTAATGGCTTGGCCGGATTGCTTTCGGCTTGGTTAGCCTATTGCATAGCCAAAAAGCTTGGACTGAAATATAGTTGGTTGGCAATAGTTTTCGTGCTGTTTGCCCCAGCGTATTTTGTAAAACTGTTTTCGGGTTACACCGAACCGCTTTTTGGGTTGATACTTATTGCAGCGGTGTATTTGGTTCTGCTCCAGCGCCCAATTTATGCCTCGGTTTTGCTTTCCTTTTTGCCTTTTGTGCGCTCCGAAGGCCTGATTATCATCATGGTTTTTGCACTGTATTTTGTCATAAAAAGGAATTTCAAGGCTATTCTTTTTCTAATAACCGGACATGTAATTTACTCATTTGTTGGTTTTTGGGCAGGGAAAAGTTTGCTTTGGATGTTTACCGAAATACCGTACCATGTTGTGAGTGTTTACGGAAATGGCAGTTTAACACACTACCCAACCCAATTGCTGCTTACACTTGGTGTGCCGTTGTTCGTGCTGTTTATTTTAGGTTCATGCCTTTTGCTTGTCGGCATGGTATTTAAAAAGAGCAGTTTAGTAACGGCTAATAGTTTGGAAGTCCGTTTGCTTATATTTGGCAGTTTCCTGGCCTATTTCCTATTCCATACCATTAGTTGGGGGTTTGGGTTGTTCGGGTCGATGGGGTTGAGCCGTGTGCTTACGGCCATAGTCCCTTTGTTGGCCATTGTTTCGCTTATAGCGTTTAATTTCCTTGTGGGTTTAAAATCCAAGGGGGCTTTCCCTTTACATGCCGTTGTTTCTGTTGTGATAATCGGCTATATCCTTGTGTTCCCATTTCTGCATAACCCGGCAAGCATCGATTTTAAACACGAACTCCGCCGAAGCCCCGAAATGCTGATGATAAACAAAATTGCAACTGATTTACAAACGCAATATCCTGGCAAATTTCTATATTATTCGAATCCTTATTTTAGTTATGCTTTGAACATCAACCATTTCGACCAATCAAAACATCTTTGTTTTACCGATTGGCAGGCTGCAAAAAGCTTGCACCCCAATTCGCTGATAATTTGGGACAATTGGTTTTCGGTAGTGGAGGAGCGTACCGATTCCACCGTGCTGTATCAAAACCCAAGCTTACGATTGATGCGGCGTTACGAAACCGAAGGTTCAGATTCAAAGAAAACTTTCCTCGTTTTTGGCAACTAACAGGCACGGGATCAAACAAAAAGCATTCCCTCTAATCCGAAAAAATTCAACTGGGAATCATGTTTTGCTACAAAGTGGCGTGCAGGCGAGAAAGTGCAGTTATTCTGCTAAATCTGCCATTTGTTCTATCCTTTTTTGAACTACAAAGTTCAACTTAAACCTAAATCGCAGTCGTGGGAAGGTGTACGGCTGCGATTTGGCTTTGGGCGAACGACTGTGTTTAAGTCCTATTCGTTACCAGCAGTTTTGTCTGTGAGTTAAATTTATTATTTTAATAGTCTGAGTTTTCTCTGGTTGTAGATTTTGGAATTGCAAAAGTTTTTTGTGATGTATGGAAACCACTTTTTCTGTCAGGATATTTGAATTGAGCAAAAACTAATGCAAATTTTGAATCTAAAGGTAAAAATGTCGTGTAGGTATAATTTTGAATTACACCAGCATCAATAAAAGAATAATACCAATCAGGTGGAATCCAATATCGTTTAGATAAAGTCTTTTCAAACAATACTTGTTTATTAATTCTTTCGTCACCTTCAACAACATCATTTTTGTCTGATAAATAAAGTAAATCAAAACAAAAATCATTTACATAGTGTCTAACATTTCCTTTATTCTCAACCACCGCAATTACTTCAACAATGTATTTGTCTTTGTGAACACCGATTACTTTTAAATCTACGTTGAACTGAATTTTTGAATTTCCCTCTCTTAATAAAATGAACCGCCAAAATGTCCAACCACCTCCAATTAAGATAGCGATACTTGTCAAAATATTCTTTAAAATTTCACTATTGTCTTTTGTAACGAGGTCAATTAAAGTCATTTTCTAAGTTTTAAATTACGATATATTGGTATGTGTGTTGTCCTATTTAACCGACAACAATCATTTACAAGCAGTTACAAATAGGGTTTCAATACAAACGCCTCATCCTATCCCGAAAAGCAAACCAAAGGTACACCATAAAAATGCTTTCCCGTAAAACCGAGTGTAATTTATAGCGTTTAATAATAAGGGCTTCGCATGCAAACAATTTACTTCCAATTTGTTAACAGTTGAATACTATACTCAAAACGGGATAAATTGTCGCACATTTTCTTGGTATAAAAGTGCCATAGGCACAAAATATTGGTAGAAAAAATGTAAGCCACGCATCTTAGGAAGTGCCGTAGGCACGATATATATGCTATTTGCTCTCGCAAATAATCTAACGGGACTACAAAATGCGACAATTTATCCCGTTTTTAGTATAATCAATTCCCCACTGGCCATAACCTCAGCCATAATGCGGCAGCCTAAAAGCCATCTCAACTTCGCTTCAGGGCTTTAAAATTTATTCTCTCTCAACTCCTTGATCCATTTCCCACCTTCAACTTTCACCGGTTTATAGTTCAGGACTTTTTCAAGGAGAATTTTTTCATCGTTTTCGGAAATCAGGTTTATGCGGTGTTCGGCTTTTACAAACCGCTGATCAACAGAATGATCGAGGAATGCCAGCAACTGATCCCAATAACCAAGTACATTAAAAAGGGCAACCGGCTTGGTAATCAATTCCAACTGGTTCCAGCTCATCACCTCGAAAAGCTCGTCTAAAGTGCCAATTCCGCCGGGCATGGAAATAAATGCATCCGAAAGTTCATCCATAACCGCCTTACGTTCGGCCATTGTTTCAACCACACGGAATTCGGTAATCCCATTGTGAGCTACTTCCAGTTGAATAAGGTTGTGCGGCATAACGCCAATCACTTTCCCGCCTGCAGCCATCATGGTGTCGGCAATTTCGCGCATAAGGCCAACATTGCTGCCGCCGTAAACCAGGGTAATTCCTTTTTCGACAAATAAAAGACCCAGTTCGCGGGCTTTCAGGGAATATTGTTCGTTGCTCCCGGCACTGGAGCCGCAGAAAACACAGATGGATTTTATTTCAGACATGGTTAATGTGGTAATGGTTAATGTGGTAATGCGATAATTTGGGGATGTGGAGATTTGGGGATTTGGTTGTTTTTGACAAAGATTTGTTTTTATGAATTCAGTATGTCCTTTTTCTGGGTTTTATGCGGATAAATAAATCCTTCTTTTTGTTCCGTTGCTTTTTTGGGCATTTCGGGAATCACAAAAGTACTTTTTTTCACAATTCAGGCAATTTCAATCTGGTGATTGGAAATATACTATTGCAGTAAATGGATAATATTGTACTTTTGAAACCCGAAACACAGGGCATTATTTACATAATACACTGATAAATAATTTATTGCACTCTACAATGAACGATTTGTATCCGTTAAAATTCAAGCCCATTTTTAAGGAAAAAATTTGGGGTGGGAACAAAATACACACTGTTTTCGGGATGGACTATTCCCCTTTGGCCAATTGTGGCGAAGCCTGGGTTTTGTCGGGATATGGCGACGAAGTGAGTGTGGTTTCCAATGGCTTTTTAGCTGAAAACCAATTGGATGAGCTTATTGAAGTATATATGGGCGATTTGGTTGGCGAAAGCGTTTATGAGAAATATGGCTTCAAATTCCCTTTGCTTATCAAAATACTGAATTCGAGCGATTGGCTCTCTATTCAGGTGCACCCTGATGATAAACTTGCTGAAAACCGCCACAACGATTTGGGCAAAACCGAAATGTGGTACATTGCCGATGCCGAACCCGGCGCAGAACTCATCAGCGGATTTAACCAGCAAATGGATTCGGAACTTTACCTTTCGAACCTCGAAAATGGAACATTGAAGGAAATCATGAACTATGAAAAGGTCCAAAAAGGAGATGTATATTTCATCCCTGCCGGAAGGGTTCATGCCATCGGCCCGGGCCTTCTGCTTTTCGAAATTCAGCAAACCAGCGACCTTACTTACCGGATTTATGATTTCGACAGGGTTGACGACAAGGGAAATCCCCGCCAATTGCATACCGACTTAGCCCTTGATGCCCTCGACTTCACCAGACACAATACTTACAAAACCAAATATACGCCTGCTTTCAACAAAACTGTGCCTATTGTAGAAAGCACGTATTTCAATACAGGCCTCATGCACTTTGGTACAACTGTTGTTAAAGATTACAGCGGTATCGACTCATTTGTAATACTTCAATGTGCCGAAGGAGAATGCGTTATTGAATACGAAGGAGGAACCGAAACAATAAAAGCCGGCGAAGTGCTGCTTATACCGGCCATCATGGAAACAATCCGCATTGTGCCGGTTGTGGAAACCAAACTATTGGAAGTTTATTATCCTCAAAATAAAACAAACTAAAATCCAAACCAACAAGCATCAACTCATGAAAAACATTTTTTTTGCTGCATTGCTCTTATTTATTGGAACAGCTTTATTTGCGCAGGAAACTGGTGCAGACAAGGTGCTTTTTAAGCTGCCAAAAGCAACGGTAACCGATATGAAAGGCACAAAAGTGAATACCGAAAAAATTTCCAACGATGGAAAGCCAATTATAATCAGTTTCTGGGCTACCTGGTGCAAACCCTGTATAAAAGAACTTACCACAATAGCTGATGTTTACGAAGATTGGCAGACTGAAACCGGTGTAAAACTGTATGCTGTTTCAATTGATGATTCGCGTTCCTCTTCGCAGGTAAAAACCCTTGTTAACGGCAAAGGCTGGAATTATGAAGTGTTACTGGACCCGAATTCCGAATTTAAACGTGCAATGAACGTAAATGCTGTGCCCCACACATTTATATTAAATGGAAAAGGCGAAGTGGTTTGGCAGCACACCAGTTTTAGCGAAGGCGCAGAACTGGATGTAATAAATGTTGTACGCAAGCTAAATGCCGGGGAACCATTGCCTCATTTATCAAATTGAAAACGTTGGATTAACCCGGGTTGCTGCTTTTACCATCACATTATTAATTGATTGTTAAGCTGGTTTCTTTAGGGTCAGAAATTCACAATCATAGCTTCCTATTCATAAAACAAACCACTTTACATTGAAAACACAATTACTTACATACGCAACTTTTTTAGCTGCGCTTATTTATATTTTCCCTTCGCTGCTTCAAGCGCAAAACAATTCCATTGGAAGCCAGGTAAACGGCAACTTCCAGATGGACGCCCAATATTACAGGGTGGATTCGGCAATTGGCGCCTTACCAGTTCCGGAAAAAATGCAAATGAACAGCTGGACGAATATTACTTACACTTCAGGTGATTTTAATGCCGGGCTTCGCTACGAAACGTACCTAAATCCTGTAAATGGTTACGACCCGCGCTATAAGGGCACCGGCATCCCATACTGGTTTGTTGATTACAAAACTGGCAAATTCCAAATAACGGCCGGGCATATTTACGAGCAGTTTGGGGGTGGCGCAATATTCCGCACTTATGAGGAACATAATCTGGGTTATGATAATTCACTGAACGGCATCCGGGTAAAATTCACACCAGCAAAGGGTGTTGAACTAAAAGGGATTTACGGCACTCAACGTTATTTTTGGGACAAAGGCCCGGGGATTGTACGAGGAGCTGATGCCGATATAAACCTTAACGATTTGGTCCCATCCCTCGAAAACAGCAAACTGCGTGTAAGGGTTGGAGGCAGTTTTGTGAGCAAGTATCAGGCTGATGAGGAAATCTATAACAGCAACCAGGAAAAACTTATACTGCCGCTGAACGTTTCGGCAGGTGCTGGACGGATAGATTTGGGGTATGGCAATTTTGGACTTAATGCAGAATACGCACAAAAAATCAACGACCCGAATGCCATGAATAATTTCATTTACAAAAAAGGCGAATCGTTGCTGCTTACTGCTACCTACAATCAAAAAGGGCTTGGGATTATAGTCCAGGCCAAGCGGCTCGACAATATGGGCTTCAAATCGAAACGTACCGAAACCGGTAATGTACTCGATATTGGCTACTTACCTGCTATTACTAAACAGCAAACGTACACGCTGGCAGCTTTTTACCCTTATGCAACACAGCCTAACAGCGAAATGGGTATGGAAGCTCAGGTGAACTATAAAATCGCTAAAAACACATTTTTGGGTGGGAAATACGGAACTGATATAGCGGTTAATTTTTCGGCAATCAACTCCATTGTTAAAGAGCTGATTAACGACACTGCTGTGATGGATGCCTCGGGAACGCTGGGTTATACATCCCCGTTTTTTAAAGTCGGCGACACCAAATACTTCCGTGACTTTAATGTAGAAATTGGGCATAAATTCAGCAAAAGTTTCAAATTGTTGTTCACATACATGTATGAGGAGTATAATACTGCAATAATTGAAGGGCATATTGAGGATACTGTCCTTGTTCATGCCAATATTTTTGTTGCCGAAATGACCTACAAGCTTTCGCCCGACAAAGCAATTCGATTTGAAACACAAGCCTTATTCACGAAGCAGGATGAAGGTAACTGGATTATGGGTTTGCTTGAATACACCGTTGCCCCGAAATGGTTTGTAAGCATAGCCGACCAATGGAATTGCGGCAATAGCGATACCGAAAAGCGTTTTCATTACCCACTTGTGGCAGTGGCTTATAACAACGATGCCAACCGCATACAACTTTCGTATGGCAAGCAACGCGAAGGAATAGTATGTGTTGGCGGGGTTTGCCGCAATGTTCCGGCTTCCAACGGTTTTACTTTAACAATTACAACCAGTTTCTAAAGTTATATGAATATGATAAAGATTAAGATCCTTAAAACCATAATAGTTGCAATCGCTTTAATTTTTGTTTTTGCTTCGTGCGACAAAATTGATTCACCTTACATCGTTCCCAATGCACCAGAGGACACAGCAGCTTGCCCGGTTCCTGAATTTCCTGCCGTAACTGCCCATTATAAAAGGGCTTTAATCGAAGATTATACAGGGCATACTTGCGTAAATTGCCCACGCGCTGCGATGATTACCCACGATTTAAAAAGTCAGTATAAGGACAGCGTTGTTGTAATTGCCGTTCATGCAGGTTTTTATGCAAAACCAAGCACATCGGATACGGTTTGGGCTTACGATTTCCGAACACCTGCCGGAACCGAATGGGATAATATCTTTAAAGTTGGTGCTGTAGGCAATCCCAATGGAATGGTAAGCCGTAAAGGTTATCCCAACAACCAGCAGGTTTTGTCACCTCCTTCCTGGGCTAATGCTGTAAAAAATACAGTTGCTGAAGCTCCATTAATGGATCTGCAGCTTATTACCGAATACAATTCTGCCGAAGACAAGTTATGTATCCACTCTAAAATCAGCTTC
>CAIRHD010000272.1 GCA_903878265.1 uncultured Bacteroidales bacterium
CATGAACCAGTTTCAGCATTTCGCTTTCTGTAAGAGATTTTTTCAGGGATGGGTTCTTTTGCAGAATGGCTTCAGCTTGCTGCCGGAGAATTTCGGATTTTGATTTCATTTTTCGTATACGATGGTAAGAGGAGTTCGTTTGTATTGAATCTTGCAAAAGTGCAGCAGCATTTTAGCCCATAAGGCTGTTTTTTTGTTGATGACAAATTAATGTATGTTCACTATTTTCAGCCCCGGGAGGGCCATCGGAACATTAAGTAAAGAATGATGCCGATACTATTTTCCTGCTAATCATCAGCTATGCCGCTGTAAACAGGCATATTTCCCCAAAAATTGCACGAGGGATCCTTGTCCTCCAGCCGGGGCACCGATTTCCACGACAGGAAACTGGTTGTGATTGGTTTTTGCAGGTGCCACCGAAACAGGAATACTTTTTAATTCCATTTGGGCGGTAATTCTTTTTTGGATCATGACAGATAAAAATAACAATCAAATTGATATCAAACAAGCGTACAAAAGCTGATGTGAAAAAAGGGTGGGATAAAATTAGTTTTGGTTTATACGATCCGTGTTTAGGATTTTCTATCTTATTGTGTACAAACTAAATCCATGCAAAGGTAAGGTATTAAACGGATGGTTATCACTGAAAGTTGAAATAAACAGGCTAAATATTATTTTGATCTGTTGAAGGGTTTTTAGGGTTTTTTCTGAATCTGCTTCTGTTTTTTTTTATTGTCCTTTTGCCTTGACGCAAAAGGGCCAACTTAGCGAAGCGGTCTTATGAGCTCCTTTAAAAATAAGCAATGGGCGAATAAAAAGTCAAGGCTTTATATAAATTTTACACATCTGTACACCTCGGTAAACACCCGCAAAACAAGGCTTGAAAGTTGGGAGCCATGGCCTGAGAGTAGGTGAAGCTGTGTTTTGCTACACACATGCCAGCGCGGTTTACCTTCGGCTACATCTGTGTAAAATTTCTATTAGGCCAGTCCCTAAAACCTGGAAATCTACAATATTACAAGATCCTTCAGAACCGGTTTTGCCCCAAGTAACAACTATCTTACAAAGGACTGGCATTATAAAAATACGATAGAGGTTCTTATTCGGAGGTATGTGCGGAAGGCATGTGCGAGGCAATACACAGCAACGGCAAAAGCCTTGAATTGTGCCATCTCACATGCCTTGTATTGCGGGAAAATACCTTCGGCTTAGAAATGCATTGTATTTTTATAAAGCCTTGATTTTTTATTCGCTAATTGCTTATTTAAAAGAAAAGATGTGGATTTAATTTTGTTCGTTTTTGGTAATTCGTTAATCGTTATCTGTTATAGGTGGCTGTAATAGGGCTTTAGCGGGAATAACCCAATCAATAAATATATTATGCTTGGTTATTGAAGAGGTTTGTACCCGCACTTATTTGAAAATATGATGAGTGCGAATGAGGTGTGGAATTATGCCGACATGCGTTACAAACTTACGGTAGCGGAGGACTGGATTTTCTGGCTGTATTTGACCGGAATATCAGATAAATATGAATGCACAACGCGAAAGGATTGGCTCAGTAGCGGGGTATAGTGAATATAGAACAATAATTTTAAATATGCCTATTATTATCGCCGATATGTATATCTTTGCTAATAATAATCGCCATTATGAACACAAAGAAACAAATAATCTATCCTAAACATCAGGAGATTCTTGCCGCTATGGGTGAGCAGTTTACCCTTGCACGGAAAAGAAGAAGCCTTACTTTATTGCAGGTTGCTGAACGGGCCGGAATACATAGGGAAACTCTTAGAAAAGTTGAAAAGGGTGATGCCAGTGTAGCATTAGGTTCATACTTTAATGTACTGAGAGTTTTGAACCTGCAGAAAGATTTTCTGAAACTTGCGGCAGACGATGAATTTGGCAAGAAACTTCAGGACTTAAACTTGTTAAACAAATAAGATGAGCGGAAGTAATCTGGATATCTGGGTTTATGCTGACTGGGCGGAGCTTAAAGGCCCAAAGTGTGTTGGAGTTCTCACAGCTCAACAAGCCAAAGGTAAAAAAGCCTTCAGTTTTGAATATGATAAAAACTGGCTTTTGCGGCCGGAAAAACTACTGCTTGATCCGGATATACAGTGGTATTCAGGCCGACAATATCCTTCCGGAAAAGAGAATTTTGGCGTTATTATGGATTCTATGCCTGATACCTGGGGCAGAACCTTAATGAGAAGAAAAGCTTCACATAAAGCCTTGCTGGAAGGGAAGCCCATCCCTACCCTATACGAAATTGATTACCTTCTCGGAGTTTATGACGAAAGCCGAATGGGAGCTTTACGTTTTAAAACAGATCCGGAAGGGTCATTTTTGGATAATAACCCGCATTTTCCAACTCCACCCTGGGCAAGGGTAAAAGAATTGCAGTACAGTGCCAAAGAACTGGAAATGTCGGATGACATAAGTACCACCAACCAGTGGCTTGATTTGCTGATAGCACCAGGTTCTTCCTTAGGTGGTGCCAGGCCAAAGGCTAATATACTGGATGAGAAAGGACATCCCTGGATTGCGAAGTTCCCTTCAAAAAATGATGGTTTTGATAAAGCTGCCTGGGAATATGTTGCTTATTGCCTGGCAATAAAAAGCGGAATCACAATGGCTCCATGCAAGATTGAAGAAATATCGGGACCGTATCATACTTTTTTCACAAAACGGTTTGACAGGAATGGCGCTGAGCGGATTCATTGTGCTTCGGCTATGACCATGACTGGTTATGTTGAAGAAATGCTCAGAGACCGAAATGCCAGTTATCTTGATATTTCTGAGTTTATCCAATTTTCGTGTATTAATGTTAAAGAAAACCTGCATCAGCTTTGGCGAAGGATCGTTTTCAATATAGCCATTTCAAACACGGATGACCATTTGCGTAACCATGGTTTTATCATACATAATAACGGATGGATCTTATCACCTGCTTTTGACCTGAACCCTTCTGTAGATCAATCCGGACTGGCCCTGAATATTGATATGGACAACAACGCCCTTGATTTTGATTTAGCCAGAAGTGTTGGAGAGTACTTTCATCTTACTATAAAAGAAATGGATCTCATTATCAATGAGATTAGCTCGGCAGTAAGCAATTGGAAGAATGTAGCACAAAAGACAGGTATACCTAAGAATGAAACAGACTATATGGAACGGGCTTTCAGGGTAAAAGGATAGTGATTTCAGATAAAAATTAAACAAAACTACAGCACTTTTAAACGACCTGAACAAGAAAATACCTGCAGCAACAGGCGCGAAAAATAAATATGCAATTGATGCCGATAGAGTTCGGAATAATTGTTATATAATGATATTGGGATGCGTCAGAATTTAGGACGCGCTCCAAACAGGGAGGGGAAGGGGACATAGTTAATAGGAAATGGTTATTAGAAAATGGGGTTTTGGAAATGGGTTATTGGTTATTGGGGAATGTAATAGGGCTTTAGCAGGAATAACGTTTTTTCCGATAGGCAATAAGACTTCATGACACACGGCGCGACAACGCGTGCATGTAATGTAAAGTATGCGAACCGGTGGATGACATTAGTATTTTTTTGGTCTGTCCCGGTGTATTTGCTTTTTTCTGCAAATACCGTGACAGGAAAACGCATACGGAGCCATCCGGCACTGGCTGCCTGGGTTGGAGCAAGGAAAAAATCTCAGCGAAGTATTATACTGAATTATAAGCCTGATTGGAATGATTGAGAGAAAGTTGTTATTGATGAAGGAGGTGTCAAGGTTGGAACCTGAGGTGTCAAGGTTGGAACCGAGAACATTTTTTCTGGTCACTATATTCTGGTTTGTAAAATGCTTATTTTTATTACCTCAAATCGTAGCTGATTTATCGATATTTCGTGTGTTTATTTTTTAATTTTTTACGGGTCACATGGAACTCGCCATGTATAA
>CAIRHD010000273.1 GCA_903878265.1 uncultured Bacteroidales bacterium
CCGTAAGGCTTAGTGCCGGAAAAAGGTAATGGTTGCTATGGTAATGTTTTGCAACCAAAAGTATGCTGCCGAACTGAGAAATCAAAACGGCCAGAAGGATTGAGATTTCACTTTTTGATTCTTGTCGCTTCTGTTTCCCAATAACAAACCAGAATAAAAGCAAACTTAATGCAGACAATAGCATTACCGCAATCAGCGATTTATTGATTTCAGTTATCGAAACTAAAGCACTAAAATACTTTGCAAAATCTATGAACCCGGACTCGCCTTGTCCATAAGTTCCGGTATGTGTGCCTAGATTCAAAAGCCAATATGCCATGTGTAAATACCCTTTTGCTGCCGGAAGCGTAAACAAAATAAAAGCCGGAAAAATGGCGGCAACATAAAGCCATTTGTTCTTTTGGCCTTTCAGCACGATAAAAGGGATAACAAGAATGGGAAGAAATGTCATTTTTGTAGCCAAACCGAAACCGGCTAGCAAGCCAAAAAGGAGTGGGAATTTTTTATGGTTTGGAATTTCGGAAGTATAAAATTTCAACAACAGCATAATCAACACTGCGATAGCCGTAAACAAAAACTGTTCGGGGGCTACTTTGGTAAAACATTCCTCTATAAGCGTTACCGACAGGAAAGGAGCTGTTTGCAGCAATAAACCAATCCAGATATTCCCAAGCATGGAAGTGGCTACAAACCCCAACAAAATCAATATCAAAGCATTGATAATAATATGGCCTTTACGGAGAACTTCGATATAAAATTCAGAATTTGACAAAACATCCGTTTCGATATCTTTTCCCGAAAAGCGGAACAAATGCGTAACACGCAACATAACAGCACTGTACATTTGAACAGTAGTTCCGGGATTGTCGAAATGTCCGACCGCTTTTCCTGTGGCAATATTCAATCCGTTTAACAAATAAGCACTTTCGGGATCGGTACCGAACTTGGTACGGTCGAAACGCAAACCTATAGCAAGGAAAATAATGGGGACAACAATCAAAAGTGCAATCTGAAACTTCTTAGCCATAGTAGTTTATATCGTATGCATAACAGCAGTTAATATTAGGGTTTCGACTGTGCAAAAAGTTGTCAATCAGCACTTATTAAGGGTTAAAGAATCTGCAAATTTAATAAAAGTAAGCAGTTTTGGAAGTAGCTGGATGAAAAATCGAAAAGGGGAACCGAGAATTGAACTTTTTGTAAATGGAAACACCTGGTAAGGAATAGCTAAACAATTCACTGATTCTCAACACGGAGAGAATTCGATTACTTTTTTTCGCGGCTAAAGTGTATTTTTGCAGCATCCGCTACACTTACATTAGAATCAAAACCCTATTTTTCTGAATGAAGAAAAACATCACCACAAGAAATTTACAGGCAAAACAAACCAAACCTGTTATTCCCGCCGAAAAGCTTAAGGAAATAAAGCCAAATGGCTTAACAATGGCTTTTTGGCTCAAAACCATCCTTTTCGCTTTTGCTTTTGTGCTGTATGGCAACACAATGAAAAACGGGTATTCGCTTGATGATTTGTATGTTACATACAACAATCCCATGGTCAACAAAGGTATAAAGGCTATTCCTCAGATATTAGGATCGAGGTATATTAACATTAATGCGGAAGCGGGTGGGACTATGAATTTTGGATACCGGCCACTCACAAAAGTAATGTTTGCAGTGGAGCACGAACTTTTCGGCGAATCACCTTCAACCAGCCATTTGATAAACATCCTGCTTTATGCACTCACTTTACTTGTTCTTTTTTCGATATTGCGCAAACTCTTTGAAGGTTATTCTATCTGGTTTCCGTTTCTGATAACTGCACTTTGGGCAGCACATCCGGTTCATACAGAGGTGGTTGCAAGTTTAAAAAACAGGGAGGAAATATTTAGTTTACTGTTTGGCTTGTTTGCTGTGCAGAGTTATATCACATATTCCCAAAAAGGTTCATTTCAGTACCTTTTGCTTGGAGGCTTAATGTTTCTGATGAGCATTTTCTCCAAGCCATCTACCCTTCCTTTGCTTGCAGCCATTCCTTTTACGCTTTACTTTTTTAAGAAAGCTGACCTCAAAAAGGCTGCTTTTATAACCGGATCCATGATTTTTGTCTCGATTTTGGCGGTGCTTTTTGTTAAGACTTACCTACCCGAAATCAACAGGCCCATGCTTTTCTTCGAAAACCCGTTGGCATTTGAGAAAAATTTTATACATCGTTTTGCCACAGGCATGTATGGTTTGATTTTATATGTAAAACTGCTTTTTTACCCTCATCCTTTAGTATTTTATTATGGGTATAATACCATTCCTGTTGTTAGTTTGTTCAACATTTGGGTAATCCTTTCCATTCTTTTGCATGTAGGTTTGTTGGTTTTTGCAGTGTTGAAATTCCGCGAAAGGCACATTTTGTCGTTTGCAATCTTTTTCTACCTCATTGTTATGTCGATGTATTCCAATATCGTAAAACCACCGGCAGGTATCATTGCCGAAAGGTTTTTATACATTTCATCACTGGCGTTCAGCATTATAGTAGTTTATTTTATTTTTAAATTACTGAAAGTCCCTTTTGAAAAAGCTGTTAAAAACAATCAAATCCTGAAAGTGGTTTTAGTATTGATGGTATTGATTGTCCCTTTTACGGCTAGGACTTTTGTGCGCAACAAGGATTGGAAATCGCAATTGAGTTTGTTTTCGCACGATGCGCAATACCTCGGCAATTCAGCAAAGGCAAATTATATTTATGCAACAACCTTAAAAACAGAACTGATAGAAACACTCGGCAAAACCAATGACCGTGCAGGAGTCGAGCCGCAAGTGGATAAAATAATAAGTTTGTTGGAGCAAACGGTAAAAGTGTATCCTGGTTATTTTGAAGCCTGGAACAGCCTTGGCGAAATGTATGCCATGATGAAAAATGATTACGATAAAGCATTGGTTTATTTTTATAAATCTACAGAAGCAAAACCCGAATATGCTGCTGCATGGTTCAACTTGGGATATGCCTACCAGCACAAGGAAGATTTTACAAAAGCAATCGAAAACTATCGCATGGCCGTCAAACTCGATACCATGGATCCAAAAGCAGTTTCGAACCTTGCATTCTGTTTGAATAAAACCGGTAATGTTGAGGAAGCAGTTTCGCTTAACAAGCGCATTATCAGACTTCGTCCGAAGATGGAAATGCCATATATGAACATTGCCATGTATTACTTCAAACAAGGTGATACGCTTAATGCGGTTAAATCGCTCGAAGACCTTTTGAAAGAAAAACCTAATGCCAAACGTGCCAGCAGATTGCTGAACCGTTATTATTTAAGCAAAGGCGATACTGTAAAAGCAAATTACTACTTTGAGTTGTTTGATAAGGCAAGTGGAGGGAAGGAGGAGTAGGCTAGTTTTGGGCGGGTTTGGAATTAGGAGATATAGAGAGGGGAGATATGGAGAAGGGTGACATGGAGAAAGCAAGGGAGAAAAAGAGAGGGGAGACAAGGAGAAGGGAGACAAGGAGAAAGCAATCAACATATAACCTCCGACATCGCACATCCGACTTTGCACATCCGACTTTGCATATTCCACATCTAACTTTGCACATCCAACATTTTTCAACCAAAATTTTACAAAAAAAATGCACCCCAACCCTGTAATTCTTAGACTTTTCGATCTGCTGAATTTTGGCACAAGAAACCATGCAGATAAAATTGCATTTTGCTCCCGGAAAATGGATGCCTGGATAAAAACCACTTTTGAGGAATACGCCAAACAGTCGGATCAGGTAAGCCATGCTTTGATTGCTTCGGGAATCAAAAAAGGCGACAACATTGTTACCATCAGCCGCAACCGGGCCGAATTCAACTTTGTGGATATGGGCATTATGCAAACCGGAGCCGTTCATGTGCCTCTGTATGCCACGATTGATGACCAAAAACTAAAAGCAATTCTCTTCGAAACTGCCTGCAAAATAGTTTTTGCCGGAAATGAAAAAATTTATCGGAAAGTTGCTGCTTTAACGGAAACAATCCCAACTCTGGAACATATAATCTGTTTCGACGAAATTCATGAAAATGAAACCTTTGAGGCCTTTTTACAAAAAAATGAAGGTGATTTTTCCAACGAAAATCTCCAACAAATAAAGGACAGGGTTTTTACAGACGATCTTGCATCAATTACCTACATTTCGGGAAGCACAACGGAAGTAAAAGGCATAGTACATTCGCATGCCGACCATATCCACAACTCCTTGGCTATTGCCAAAAGTACTTGCATCACACACGAAATGAACCTGTTGAGCTTGCTTCCGCTGGCACACAGTTACGAAAGGAGTATCAATTATTGCGTTCAATACCTTGGGGCAACAACCTGGTACAACAGCAATTTCAAAACTCTGGAACAGGAATTTATCGAGATTAAACCCGATGTAATTTTTATGGTTCCTTTCCTGATGCAAAAAATCTTTGATCTTTTGTTTTCAAAAGTCTTAACAGAAAACAATTTCGATAAAAATCAGACCCTCAACCTTCTTCAATTAGCACCAGATAATGAGACTGGAATTGAAGTTTCTGCTATTTCTGACAACAATAAATTACTGATTGACAAAATTTTTGCTTCATTTCGCCAGGCTATGGGTGGCAAAATCCAAATGCTGTATTGCGGTGGTGCGGCTTTGAACCAAAACTTGCGGCGTTTTTTCGATAATTGCGGCATGACATGCTATGAGGGTTACGGATTGACGGAAGCTGGTCCGGTGGTAGCGCACAATAGTCCTTTGATGCACAAAGCCGGGACAGTTGGAAAAGCAGTTTCCGATACCCAAATCAAAATTTCTGATGACGGCGAAGTGCTGGTAAAAAGTCCTTCTTCGCTTAAAGGATATTTTAAAAAACCTTCTGATGAATCACCAATTAATGCCGATGGCTGGCTTTATACTGGCGATACCGGAATACTTGATGCGGATGGTTTTTTGACGCTAACAGGTGTTTCCAAACGGATTTTTAAACTAAGCAACGGCATTTATACCGATCCGCTGACCATCGAAAAAAAGCTTGAATCTATCGTTGGTATAACAAAAGCTTTTGTTACGGGTATCAATAAGGATTTTCTTGTTGCCGTTTTAGTTCCGGATTTTGATTTCCTGCGCAAAAATCCGCAAAAGAATTTTATTCAGGAATCAGACAATATTTCGTTTTTGGGAAACACCACTATTGCTGAATATTTGCATGACGCGATGCGGCAATATAATACATTGAATCGCGGGACTGAAAACCAGGTAAAATACATTTTTACTTCCGATACCTGGAATCCCGAAAACCTGTTATTAACCGCTTCAGGAGATTTAAACCGCAAAGCACTGCAGTACAAATACGAATCGCTAATTGAACAAATTTGACTTTCGGCAAATGGTTGATAATTTCCTGAAATTCAGGCAAAAGGAGCTTACTTATTGATATTGGCCAAAAAGGAGGCAATTTTTAATTACCTATGATTATAGGTTTCCTTACATCATTTCCCCCTTTTTAATTCACAATCTGGGTTAATCAAAAGTTCTGCCCACGCTTAGGAAATTTTAGTCATCTACCCTGTTTTCTTATCAAACTGATGTTTTTCTGTCAATACAAAAGTCGCTTACCCTTCCAATTCCGCCTGAATACCATCCGCAAGCCGACTTGCACCTATACGAAAAAGTGAACTATTGAGCCATTCTTCGCCAGCAATGTTCTTCACCAGAAGGTAATAAAGCAAGGCTTGATCAGGGGTCGAAATGCCGCCAGCAGGTTTAATTCCTATTTTTGTCCCAGTAGTATTATAATGATCTTTAATTACTTGCAGCATTATTGCCATTGTTTCGGGAGTGGCGGCCGGCTGAATTTTGCCTGTCGAAGTCTTAATGAAATCAGCTCCTCCGGCAATGGCCAATTCAGATGCGAGTTTTATGTTAGCTGATGAAATAAGTTCACCAGTTTCCAGAATTACTTTGAGGTGAGTATTGCCACAGGCTTGTTTCATGGCTGCAACTTCGTCTATAATAAATTGGTGTTCACCAGCTAGAAAAGCACCACGCGAAATTACCATATCCACTTCGTCGGCATCTTCGGCAACTACATATTCACATTCGCCAACCCGCAGATGCAGAGGCAATTGCCCCGATGGAAACGCCCCAGCCACAGATGCAACGTGTACGCCGCTGCCCAATAATAGCTGTTTGGCCTGGTTTACAAACGGTGGATACACACAAACGGCAGCGGGCAAAGGAAGACCATATTTGCCAAAACTCAAGGCTTTTTTGCACAACATTTCAATGCGCGCGGCATTATCGGTCCCTTCGAGTGTGGTTAAATCGAGCAAGCCGAGGATACGAACGAGAATTTCTTTGCGATTGGGCAATTCTTTTATTCCGGATTGAAGGTTTTTGATAAGAGTTTCCATATAAATTAGGTGTTTTGTTCTTTTCCGCTATTCTTTAAGTTTTGTATTGCTGTGGCATAATTACTTTTAAACCAATGATATGACAACAATTGGCATTGATTTAAGCAGCATTCAGGAGAGTGATGAACGTGTAAAATTACTGTTTTAACCAATAAGTGGCTTTAATCTTTAATCCAAAAATTTTAACTTAAAGTTGCAACACTGTATCGGTAAATAATTGAAATCAAAACTAACAATGCAAATCGCTCGAATACATGCAAATTTGATAAAGTGATTGATTTGGATTGAAAAATTAATTATAAACCAATCTAAATGTTATAACTTTGTAGGGTAAAATAGCACTAAACGGTTTCTGCAATGAAAAACAAATACCTAGATTTGATTGAACAGACCTTTGATTTTCCTACCGAAGAGTTTAAAGTTGAGGGTAGTGAGTTGTTTTTTAACAACATACCTCTTATGGAGGTAATAAAGCAATATGGGACACCTTTGCGTATTACTTTCCTGCCAAAAATCAGTAAACAGATACAAAAAACCAAGCGGTTGTTTAATGTTGCAATAGCCAAAAGCGATTATAAGGGCACCTACAATTTCTGTTATTGCACCAAAAGCTCGCATTTTTCGTTCGTTCTTGAAGAAGCATTGAAAAACGATATCCATATAGAAACATCATCCGCCTTCGATATTCCGATAATAGAATCGCTATACGAGTCAGGCAAAGTAAAGAAAGATACCTATATTATATGCAACGGATTTAAACGGCCGCAGTATATCGAGAATATATGCAACCTGATTGAAGAAGGTTTCGAGAATGTAATCCCAATTCTTGACAACAAATTTGAACTCGATGAGTACGACCGTACTATAACACGGAAAATAAAAATTGGTATCCGAATCGCATCGGAAGAAGAGCCTAAATTCGATTTTTACACTTCAAGGCTTGGCATCCGTTATAACGATATTGTTTCTTACTATGAGGAAGAGATAAAGAACAACCCCAAGTTTGAGTTAAAGATGTTGCATTTCTTTATCAATACGGGGATTCGCGATTCGGCATATTACTGGAACGAATTATCGAAGTGTGTGCAGGTTTATTGCGACCTTAAAGCGGTGTGCCCTCAACTAAGCTCGCTCAATATTGGCGGCGGTTTCCCGATAAAAAACTCCCTCAATTTCGATTTCGATTATGCCTATATGGCCGAAGAAATTGTAAGCCAGATTAAGGGGATTTGCCAGCGCAATCAAATTCCGGAACCAGATATTTTTACCGAATTCGGTTCGTTCACCGTTGGCGAAAGCGGGGCCATTTTGTACAGCATTATCGACCAGAAACGCCAGAACGACCGCGAGTTATGGAATATGATCGATAGTTCATTTATTACCACATTGCCTGATACCTGGGCTATAAACCAAAAATTTATTTTGTTGGCGGTTAACCATTGGGACCAGGAATACGAAAGGGTTTTCCTTGGTGGGCTTACCTGCGACAGCGAAGATTATTACAATGCCGAAGCACATACCAATGCTATCTTCCTGCCCAAATTAATGGATGATGAACCGCAATATATCGGATTGTTCCATACAGGTGCCTATCAGGATTCGTTATCGGGATATGGCGGCATACAGCACTGCCTTATCCCTGCACCAAAATATATTCTAATCGATATTGACGAGGATGGCGAATATTTCACCAAGCTATTTGCCAAAGAGCAAAGCCATAAATCCATGTTGAAGATACTTGGGTATTGAGCATGGCATGTGCTAAATCGTTTTTTTAAGCATTTAAAAAGATGAATATGGATATCAACGCTGGGTAGGTATATCCATATTTGTTTTATCGGTTCACTGATTGTGGGTTTTTATACCTGGATTAATTTTGAAACCGCTCTATTTTCAAATCAGCTTATTAGTATCAAAAAACAGTCTGACAATTTTTTTTCATATAATTCTTTTTATTGTATATATCAAAAATGTTGTATTTTCGCATTTCTGAAACAAAAAAGCATTTTAATCTCACTCTCTACCAATAAACTGTATATCAGCTGACAAGCAATAATTACAGTATGCTTTAAAAAACCGGAATTGTTGTTTCGCTTTTACATGTTCCTGATAAACAATGGTCTAGAGCCTAATCAAAAATCCTATGAAACAGTATGGCGATTTGCCCAAAGAATTGACCTCGTTCGAAGGTTCAAAAATTGTTATTGTCCCAGTTCCTTATGACGGAACGACAACATGGAACAAAGGCTCCGAAAAAGGGCCCAAAGCTATTATTGAGGCTTCGCACAACCTCGAAATGTATGATATCGACACCGATAGCGAGGTACACAAACTTGGCATACATACTGCCGAACCAATTACTGAATCATCATCGCCCGAAGCCATGGTCGAAGAAGTTTATACAAGGGTGAAGGCTTTGTTCAAAAAGAAAAAATTCCCTGTTATTTTAGGTGGCGAACATTCGGTGAGCATTGGCGCATTTAAAGCTGCCAGCGAACAGTTCAGCGATTTGACCATTCTCCAGTTTGATGCTCACGCCGATATCAGGGACGAACTTAATGGAAGTAAATTCAACCACCAGTGCGTAATGGCCAGGGCAGCCGAAATGGCACCAATTGTTCAGGTTGGCATACGCAGCATGAGTGCCGCCGAACGCGAAGACATTAAACCTGACCGTGTATTTTATGCAATGCAAATTTACGATCAGTCAACCTGGATGTACGAATTGCTGAACAAACTGAGTCGCAATGTTTACATCACCATCGACCTCGATGTGTTAAACCCATCTATCATGGCTTCGACAGGTACTCCTGAACCGGGTGGAATGAATTGGTTCGATATTATAAATATCCTGAAAAAAATCAGCGAACAGGTAAATATTGTTGGTTTCGACATTACAGAACTCGTTCCAAACAAAGACAATAAAGCCCCCGATTATCTCACAGCCAAACTCATTTACACCCTACTCACTTATAAATTTATAAGCGGGATTAAATAACAAAAACCTGAACCAACAAAAGGCTGTCTATAAACTAAATGGACAGCCTTTTGCATTAATTGGAGATTCATTACTTATGTCGCCAAAATTGTTTTTGTAAAGAATAGAGTTGGAAAAAAGAAAAAACCATCCAAAAGCAAATTACACAAATAATTATTGCACAGATAATTAGGCCTTATTGAGCCTAGGTTATAAATTAAAAATGATACATTCAAATATCGTTTTAGATATAGCTGTTCTCAACTTCAATTTCCCTTTAATCCCATTTTTTGTTTTTCTAATTTTACATTCCCCAATAACTATTTCCCCATTTTCTAACCTCATAATCGAACCATTTCCTACAAATTCGTGTTTTATCCTTCTAAATATAAAAACAATATGGCATTACTAAAATTAATTGAAAAAGAAGAAGCAACCGGGCGTGTTGCCGAAATTTACGAAACCATGACAAATACATTGGGTTTTGTACCCAATGCGTTCAAGATTTTTAGCCCGAGCGAATATGTGCTCGACAAGCAATTCAGCAACCTGGGTTATTATATGCGACATAAAACCTTGGGCGGTAAGCTATTGGCTTTTATACGTTTGCTTGTTTCGGAAACCGAACAATGCAAATATTGTGTTGGCATGAATTCAGGGATACTGCTTCAATACGGCGTTTTACCCGAAACGCTGTCCGAAATAAAGCTTGACCCTTCTAAAGCACCGCTCGAAGAAAAAGAAGTCGCACTCTTGCTGTTCATCCTCAAAGTTGTGAAGGATTCTAATTCTATCCATCAGGCGGATGTAGATGTGTTGAAAAACTTTGGCTGGACCGATGCCGACATCATGGATGCAACTTACCACGGGGCAACGCAGGTGGGCGTAGATAAAATTTTCAACGCTTTTAAGATTGAACCGGAAATGTAATTTTTCGGGAAATTGAGCCTGCTGTCAAATCCAGCCATTTTGGCATATTTGGGAACAATAGACTTACCTTTGCGCAAAATATTGCAAATGCCGTTTCAGCAAATAGAAATAATGTCGCCTGTAGGTTCGTTCGAATCTTTGATGGCGGCCATTCAAGGAGGTGCCGGATCGGTGTATTTCGGGGTGGGCAAACTCAATATGCGCGCACGTTCCAGTGTGAATTTCACCCTTGGCGACCTAGAAAAAATTACCCGGATATGCCGGCAGTTCGGCGTGAAGAGCTATCTCACCATGAACACCATAATTTTCGACAACGAGATTGATGAGGTTCAAATAACAATTGATGCGGCCAAAGCCAACGGCATTACTGCGGTAATCGCTTCCGATTTGGCCGTACTCGAATATGCCAAAGAGCAAGGTGTCGAAATCCATATTTCCACGCAGTGCAATATCACCAATATTTCAGCGGTAAAATTCTATTCCAGGTATGCCGATGTGATGGTTACTGCCCGTGAACTTACTCTGGATCAGGTGGCTGCAATTGCATATCAAATAAAGGAACGTGATATCCGTGGCCCCAAAGGGGAACTTGTAAAAATAGAAATATTTGTTCACGGCGCTTTGTGCATGGCGGTTAGCGGCAAGTGTTACCTGAGCCTCCACAACCACAATACTTCAGCCAACCGTGGCGCATGTTTGCAGGATTGCCGCCGCTCGTATTTGGTTAAAGACAAGGAAAGCGACACAGAATTGGAAATCGACAACCAGTATATCATGTCGCCCAAAGACCTGAAAACTATTCATATCCTCGATAAAGTTTTGGCTGCCGGCGTTGAGGTGTTAAAAATCGAGGGCCGTGGCCGTTCGCCAGAATATGTAAAAACCGTAACCCGCTGCTATAGCGAAGCCGTAACAGCTTATTTCAACAGTGAGTTTACGCCCGAAAATATTGAACGTTGGGATGCGGAACTAAACACGGTGTATAACCGGGGTTTCTGGGAAGGATATTACCTCGGGCGCAAACTTGGCGAATGGTCGCCTGTACACGGTTCGTTGGCCACAACTAAGAAAATTTATGTCGGGATGGTGGCCAATTACTTTGGTAAACTTGGCATTGCACACATCCGCATTGATTCGCACGATTTAACCAACGGAGATTCAATTGAAATTATTGGCCCTACAACTGGCGTTTACGAAGCCACCGTTACAGGATTGGTTAAAAATGAACAAGCATGCGAGATGGCGGTCAAAGGCGAAAATCCTACTTTTCCAGTCTCGCGGCCAGTGCGAAGAAGCGATAAGGTGTATAAAATAGTGTCAAATAACCAATTACCAGTAATTCAATAACTACCAACGTTAACCTTGACAATAAAGCAAGTATTTAACTTCGAGATCCTCTGATAACAAAAAAAAGAAATGGCACTAAGACACCATGACCCAAAGTTTCATAAAGCATAGTATTCAATAGTATGAATTTAGTGGAACTTACTTGAAGGCAGCAGCAGGCAATAATTAACAAAAAAAAATTAAACTAATGGCAGAAGAAGGAACTAAGGAAAATCCCTGGAAATTAAAAACACCATCGTTGACATCGGACTACGAAATGTATAAAGATGTAAAAAACGGAAAAGAAGTAATTGTATGTGTTGTTGGTAAGACTACGCTGCTTTACGACTTCTGTTGCCTTGGCGACCTTCACACAATGCTTAAAAAGCACGGTGACTGGATGGAACTTAGCAGTGCCGACGAACAGAAACCAGCAAAAGACGGGACTGTTGAAGCTTGGGGTCGTTCAGAAACAAATCCTATTGGTGGTTGGTATGGACTTAAAAAAGGATTGAGGGGCCGGTTTGGAATGTACGTTCCGCCTTTAATGGAAAAACTTGGTCTTGCTGAAGTAACACACGATGCAAAAGGAAATAAGATGAGGGTAAAGTAAAAGCTGACAAAAAAAGCCGCAAACCGTAATAATCTTCATGCAAAAAGCCCTTAACCTTTCTTCCAAAATCAATTTATGCTCACCAACCACCACACCCATAGTTTATATTCCGATGGCTCGTCGCAGCCAGAAGATTACATTGTTGAAGCCATCGCAAAAGGCTTCGATATCCTTGGTTTTACCGAACATTCGCCTTTGCCTTTTGAAACCAAGTTTTCGTTCCGGCAGGAAAACAAAGAAGAATACATCGCTTTGATGCAAAACCTGAAACAGAAATATAGCTCTCAGATTTCAATTTATTCAGGCATGGAAATGGATTATATTCCTGGTATTTCCGAAAATTTCAGCAAAACAAAGGCGGATTATAAATTGGATTACTTGATTGGTTCAGTGCATCTTATAAAATCGGAAAACAACGCAGGATTTTGGTTTATCGATGGCCCGGATTTTGAAATTTATGACCAAGGACTAAACGATTTATTTGGAGGCGATATTAAAAAGGCGGTAACAGCCTATTATTATCAATTAAACGAAATGATCGAAACGCAGCAAATAGATGTCGTTGGTCATTTGGATAAGATAAAGATGCACAACCGCGACAGGTTTTTCAAGGAAGATGAATCCTGGTACAAGGCTCTGGTTAGCGAAACACTCGAACTGATCCAGGATCGCGATATTATTGTGGAAATAAATACACGGGGAATTTATAAACAACGTTCGGAAACTACTTTCCCCGGTTTTGATATTTTAAAACAGATTAAAGCATTGCGAATTCCTGTTATGGTCAATTCCGATGCACACAAGCCATACGAACTCGATTTGGCTTTCGACCAAGCATTTTTATTGCTGAAAGAAGCAGGTATTGAAGAAGTTGTGTATTTTAAAAGAAATGGTTGGGGATTTGAAACCATTCAGCTTAAACCCCGAAACTAATTTTCCGTTTCATCATCGTCTTCCAAATCCGGATCCGGGGCTGGTGAAACCCGTTTTGAAACCAGGATACTGATTTCGTACAGGCTGTAAAGGGGTATGGTTACGATAATTTGGCTAAAAACATCTGGCGGCGTAATAATGGCCGCAAGTATCAGTATTATGACAAAAGCATATTTTCGGTTCTTTTTCAAGAAGTTTGGAGTAATAATCCCTATTTTAGCAAGCACATACACCACTACTGGCATTTCGAAAACAATACCTACCGAAAGGATAGTGGAAGTAACCGTACTGATATAGGATGTCAACGATATTTGATTTGCCACAAGTGAACTTACCTGGTATGTGCCGAGGAAATTAAGCGTCCAAGGAACCATAAGATAATAGCTGAACAAAACCCCAACCATAAAAAGGAACGACATAATAAACACAGCCTGACGTGCATAGCGGCGTTCGGTTGCGTAAAGTGCCGGCATAATAAACTGCCACAACTGAAAAATTATTATTGGGAAAGCAAGGATCAAACCAGCAAACATCGAAACCGTCATATCGGTCATAAACTGGCCGGAAAGGTTCAAATTGATGATTGTAAGCGACATCGGGGGCAAACAAAGACTGTCAACATGCAAGATTTCGCCAAGTTTACAAAGCCATTTGTAGGTTACAAAATTTGTGTCCTTTGGGGCTAACAGTATTTTATCGAAGATAAAACGGCTGTTCACAAATGCCACAACTGTCATGGCTAGCCAGGCAAGTACCATGCGTATAAGCCTCTTACGAAGTTCGGTAAGGTGATCCCAAAAGGTCATTTCCTTTCCGGTGTCCTTATTTTTGTTCCTGCCTAATTTTTTTAAAAAATTTGCCAACTGAGAAAGTATTGGCTGCAAATTTAGGGAATTTATTTGAAGCCTTGAAATTGAATGTATGAAGCTAGGAACCCAAGATTATAAATGATCCCAAGCGATTAGTTTTCTTGTGTGACAAAGCAAATTATCCGTATTCGCAGGTTAAATGCTTAAACGTATTCGAAAATCTCGGCATCACCACGCATGATCATCAAACCGTTCATGGCCAACGAATCGAGATCGTTCACAATCGGGTAAACCGAAACAGTTGCGATTTTGTCGATGCGGCGCATCAATTGGTTTGTGAAAAATTTGCTGTTCATTATGGAACCCATAATTAAGATGGCATCCACTTTCCCTTCGAGAACGGTGCCCATAGCCCCAATTTCCTTGGCAATTTGGTAGGCCATGGCATCCACAATGAAAGTTGCTTGCTCGTCGCCCTCGTCAACCATCGAGAGCACCTGACTAAGCGATTTTGTACCTAGATAAGCCTTGATACCACCTTTTTCGGTAATAAGTTTACGCATTTCGTCGCGTGTATATTTGCCGCTGTAGCAAAGATCAATAACCTGCCCAACCGGCAAACCGCCTGTTCGGGTCATCGAAAAAGGGCCATCACCATCAAAAGCCTGGTTAACATCCACAACTTTGCCGCCATGGTGCGCGCCGACCGAAACCCCGCCGCTGCCAATATAAGCCACTATCAGGTTAAGTTCGTCGTAACTTCGGTTGATGCTCTTGGCATATTCGCGCGAAACATTTTTATGGTTCAAAGCATGGAAAATAGAATTGCGCTCAATTGCCGGTAAGCCCGAAACCCTTGCAATTTGCTCCAGTTCGTCAACTACCACAGGGTCGGCAAGGTATGCTTTGGCATCGGGCAAAGAAGTGGCAATTTTATCGGCAATAAGCCCGCCAAGGTTGGTGGCATGCATTCCCATTACACCAACACGCAGGTCGCGTTTCATGGCTTCGTTCACTTGATAAACTCCCGATTGCAACGGTTTTATCAAACCACCACGGGCCATCACCACCGAAATATCACCAAGGTCAATCTGGTTGTTTTTCAGTTCTTCCAAAATCATGCCTGTGCGATAATCGAGTTCGGCAATTACGTTGGCAAACCCAGCCAAAGCCTCTGGTTTATGACGTATGGATTTCAGGAAAATAAGGCTGATATTGCGATACACCGCTATTTTGGTTATATCAACTTCGGGGTAGATTACCAGGATGTGTTTTACTAACATGGGGTTGGTTTTATTTTGAACCGCCAAATTTATTACTAATTATTGGAAGTTATAGAAAGGTGATAAGATTAAAATGCATAAGTCAACAAACGTTCGTAAATTGAGTAGCCAATGAGCAAAAGGGACTAACGTACAAGTAAATATATTATTTACAGCGCTTCTTTTATATGTTTTTCGGCATCAAAGCCGTATTTGTCAATGAGTGCTTTCAGTTTCCGTACGGTTTCTATTGGTAAATTCAGCATTAAAGCAACAGTTTCTTCAGCCATTTGATTGCGGAGCAATAATATTGCTGATAGACACAAACCTTCAATTCGGCCTTTTCCAATCCCGATTTGTTCGCCTTCCGCCAATCCTTCTTCCCTTCCTTCCGCCCTTCCTTTTTCCAAAAAACCGCTTTGCAGGGTTTTTTCGGTGCGGATGCTATCCCAGTATTTGTCGTAGCCTTCGAGTTCGGCTTTACTGAAACCGCTTATCAGCAAATTCTCCAATGCTTCCTTTATTTCGGGCATGGCAAGCAAATCAGCAGGGGCTTCGGTAAGGTTATCGTCTATTTCGGTCATAAAGCGCAGCCACAAACCTGCAGTCTTTTCTGCGTAATGTTCTGCACCTTGAACTTGGGCAACTCCACAAAAACAAATTCCAAACCCTCTATCTGCTTTTGGGTACCGGCAATATTCACAATTTTATAATGAGGGTAATACTCCTGTTTGAATGGCTCAAAAGTTTCGTTCACCAAACTCAGGGCATATACAGGCTGCAATATTTTGTACTCAACGGCCTTGTCCAATTGTTTGATATAGGCTTTTGATGCATTGAAAAGAACCCTCTGCATAAACCCGGTTGTCCAGTGCATTTGCATCTCTACAATAAATTGCCGACCGTGGTTATCCATACACCTAACATCAACAATGGAGTGTTTAAGGATTGGGATTTCGGGCACCTATTCCGATGGCAGGTACTCCAAACTCTCGATGTGCGAACCTTCGGGCAATGGCAACAGCGCATTCAAAAAGCTCTTTAACAATAAAGGGTGCTGGCCGAAAACCTTTTTGAAGGTAAGATCGTTTTTGGGGTCCCGATATTTTATTTTTATTTTTTAGTCGGAGAGCCGCTTGAAGCCGCTCCCCCTGACTTGCCTGGCTCTTATAGCCCGCATCCCACCTCTCATTTCTCATTTTTCCGTAATCTAAAATTATTAAATTTGCATCCAAAACAAATTAACAATGAACATGCATTTCCCTATTTTCGGTTTTACTAATATTTTCAGCATTTTTTTATGGCTGGCAACGCCGTTTCTGCTATCGGCCCAAGCGCAAGATGTGTCGCTTGTTATTCACTTGCGTGGTGTTAGCGAAAGCAAAATCAGCCTCATGACGCTTTCGGGCACACGGACAATAAAGCCCATCATAGAGGTAAATGGAATAAAAAACGGCGAAACCACCAAACTCTTGGTTCCGAAAAACAGCCTGCCGGGCGAGTTTGTTATCCGGTTCGATTATAAAGAAAAAAAGGAAAGCGCGCCTTACCCATCCGAGAAAAGCATTATCATAAACAACCAGGATCTGGAACTTTGGGTTAGCCCGATTTATTGCAACAATGCCGACAGCACCTGGTTTCAAAAAAAGGAAAAGGAGAATGCGACTTTTGCCCAATTCTCGAAAGAAAATGGCAAACAAAAAGAAAAAATAGGTTTGCTGCAACAATTCCTGATGAACTATGACGACACACAATCGAAATTTTATAAACTTGGGATCGAGGAATACGAAAAACGGCGCAACGATTACAACCAATGGTTAGACAAGCAGGTGAAACAAGATAAATCCTTGTTTGTAAGCAGTTTGTATAGGTTTCAGTTTATACCGCAAATCCCTTGGGAAGGCACGGAAACAGAACGTTTGTTGAGCGTTATTGACCATTATTTCGATGGCATCGATTTAAAAGATCCTTTGCTGATAAAAACATCCGACATAAACAAATGGATGGACAATTACGTGAACCTTTACGGGCAAATGGCCACATCGGTAGCTTTGCGCGATTCGCTGTTGCCCGCGGCGGCACACACTGCAGTCGAAAAGGCAAAATTGGGAAACCCTTTGGTTTATGGCTGGATGGTCGATTATTTTTACAAAGGATTTGAAAGCAACAACATCCCATCGGGCATGAAAGCACTTGAGCCTTATACCAACGACCCCAATTGCCTTACTTCCAAAAGGATGGAAATAGAACGTAGGTTGAAAGGGATGCAAACCCTGGTTATTGGTAGCAAAGCCCCAAGTATTGATCTCGAAGATGGGCAAGCAGGCAAGCATTTCGATTTGAACACCTTCGATGCTGGCACACCTTTAACCTTGTTGTTGTTTTGGTCGGCCGATTGCAGCCATTGTGTAGAAACAGTTAATGCACTTTTCCCTTGGTCGCAACTGCCCGAAAACAAGAAGAAAATATCGGTTGTGGCCCTGAGCCTCGACGAAACCGAGACTGAAATAATAGCTTGGGATAAGAAAACTGCTGCACTCACTGGTTGGAAACACTTGCGCGCCAAAGAAGGCGTGCGCAGCAAGGTAGCAAGCGATTATTTCGTTCTGGCCACGCCGGTAATGATTTTGGTGGATTCCAAAACTAAAGAAATTGTTTCGTTGCCCGATAACTTTTCCCAGATAGAAGCATTCTTGAAAAAATAGATTTATTTTCGGAAAGCAGATTTATTTTTTACTTATGCTTTGGGTTTACAATGATTCAGAATTTGCCAAAACTCTGATAAAATACATTTTAATTTATACAGCAGGATCGACATATCTGGCATTGGAGCGTTCCTTGACTGATTTTTCAGGATAACAAAGCTAATCAAGTACAATATTTTTAGTTGCGATATTGCTGATGCAGAAACCTATTTTGTTTTTGAAGCAAACAGTTTTGTATAAATACCAACTATAAACGATGGTTTGTTTATCAGCCAAATCATCCAGTTATAAGGCAATATCTTAACCGATTTTCCTATAAGGTAAAGTCCTTTAGTATAAACAATTGCGGGAGTTGCCCAAATATAATCGAGGATTGGAAACCTGGTATTTATTCGCTGATAACCAGCTTTATCAGCCGTTTTACCGGCTACAAGATCGGCAATCCTGATTTGTTTTTCGGTAAGTTTTTGTTTGTAAACACCCACTTTCCGGTTATCAATAGGCTGCATAAGGCTGCTGAAATAGCGGCTGATAATCTCAGGAGGGAAATTTGCTTCTAATTCCTGTTTTTTGGAGTGAAAACCAAATATCGAATTCTCTTCAGGAATGCCCAGAAATTTGCACAAACAGCCAAAATGAAATTCAGGGTTGCTTACAAAATCCTCATATTTAATGGTGTAAAATCGACTTGGGTGAAGCATTGCAGCTTTATCGATTACCTGGTAAGAATATTTCCAGCGATAAGTAAGCAAGGTTACATTGGGCATTTCGAAATCGACATTGAGCAACGAAACAAGGTTGTCGCGGTAATCCCTCACAAGGTGGATAAACTTGGCAGTCGGGAAAATCTGAGCCAACAGTTCGGGATGGTTCGAAATGGCCGGATTCTTATCTCCAATCAGCAGGATTTCAGATTTCGGGAAAAATGAGTTGAAGTGGAAATAAACTACCTTCAGTAGGGTTTCCAGCGATTGTTCGCCCTCGCATCGGAGTATGTTTTCATGCAAGGCTTCCAAATCAATAGTTGGCCAATTCCTTATCGACCAGAATGGAATTCTTAAAGGCTGAAAAAGTGCCTGATAAAACATTTCGAGTTTGGGTTTGTCCCAATCCTTGATTTCACCAAACCGCAGATGGAGCAAAAGCAGCATAGGCCATTCCTGCGGGATGATTACATTTGGATGAGCATCAAACAAGGTGCGGAGCAAGGTTGAGCCGGTTCGCGGTCTTCCAATGATGAAAAACATTGGAGTTTCCCTGATTTTTTCTATGGAAAAGCCGTCGGTCATTTTCTGTTGAAACGGTTACCAAGTTTCCTGATAAATGCAAAATCACTACTCCTGAATACTACCACTTCCGAAAATGGTATTTTCATTTTTATTGAAAAGAGAACCAGCATCCCAACAGCACCAAGCGAATAACTTACATTGGTTGCCATCGCTGCGCCCAATCCTCCATATATGGGTATCCATAACAGGTTAAGCACAATATTCACAAGCAACACCGGAATAAAAAGTGCAATAAGGAGTTTCGGTTCACCGGAACCTGCAAAGCGGCCACTCAGTATACGGACAATCACAAACATTACGATTCCAGGTAGCATCAGGCGCACAACATCAATACTTGGCATAAATTTTTGTCCGAAAAACAATGGCAATAAATAAGGTATCACAACGTATAAAATTACCGAAGCCAGCAAAACGATCAGGAACGAAATCCTGACAAGTTTTGCCACATCGCGGTTCAGGATTGCAGTATCGGTTACATTGGCGCTGCGGCTCATTACAACCAGGCCGATTGCCGAAGGCAACTGCCAGAGTTTATCGCTGATAGCAACCCCAAGCGAGTAATAACCGACCTGTTTTAAAGTTGATAGTTTTTGCAGCAGCAATATATCAACCTTGTAGTTAAGCTGCATGATTACCACCGCCAAAGCATAAACAAACCCCATTTTTGTCAAACTTACCCAGACTTCCTTGTCCCAAACGAGTTTTATTCTATATGTTGAAAACAGGTATTCCAGAGATTTTGCCGACACAACCAGGTTAGCCAGAAAAAGTGCCAGCAAAGCTCCGGTAACCGACCATTTTAGCAGCACAACAAATAGGATAATCCCAACCAAATCGTAAAAAACAGGCAGCCAAACCTGAAGGTTCGAACGTTTAAAATCTTCATTTCCGATATAAATGCCACCAGAATAAACAAGTATAAGTTTTACTGGAATTGAAAGCATGGCCAGCAATGCCATTGGGATTGTTATCCCTTCTGGAGCCATAATATAAAGAGATATACCGCTGACGATAATTGCAAATACACTCGTTATAATGAGCAAGCCTAAAACAGCAGATACCAGGCGGTTTATGTCAAAAGTTTTTTTTCCGATATGGTAAACAGCTGATCGCCTGATACCAAGCATCACAAAACTGGTAACAATTAGGGGGACGACAATAATCGATGCGTACAATCCACGTCCATCCGGGCCCAACTGCCGCGAAAGGACTATATCAATAAGCAAAGCACTGCCAATGGACAATATGTTGCTTGCAAAAACGCTGCTGATATCCTTTAAAAGGCTTCGCTGGGCCATTGATTAATTAGAGATAGAACTCGTAAATGGTTATTGGGTATTGGTTATTGGTTATTGGCGGACACTGAGCGCAGTCGAAGTGTTATTGGTTATTGGTAATTAGCGGACACTGAGCGCATTTGAAGTGGTATTGGTTATTGGAATCCAATCCGCAATCGGCAATCTGCAATCTGCAATCCGTATATTAAATACGCAACCATGGAAAGAAACCAATTACCCAATCAGGAATCGGGGTTCCTGAATTTTACAAAGGCTTTTGCAAGCATTGGTCCGCGGTTTTTAATTTTGACCTTTAAATCAAATGGCAATTGGTCAATCATATCCCGCAAAAGGTACAAGGAACTTCCGTAAATTAACCAGGGTATTGAAACAAACATAGCCCTAAAACCGGGCCATTTATATTTGCGTTCGTAACCATACAGTTTGGTCCAGCGGCCACCAACAAATTCGGTAATCCTTATGTCGCGGTCTGGCAATTGCGTTTTCCACAGATCCACTTTGCTTGTGTTTATTGGAGACAGCAAGCTTTTGTGGTACTTCATCAGTTTATCGGTCTTAAACTGCTTCATGGCCTCGTCCTGTTTTTTATAAAATTCAAAAACATGACCA
>CAIRHD010000274.1 GCA_903878265.1 uncultured Bacteroidales bacterium
AAAACCAACAAAAAACTAAAAAAATATTATAAAATAAATTGGATGGACATGGTTTCCCTTATTATCGCGTTGTGTATTTGTTTAACTGTCAATACATTAACTGCACTTCACATCCGATCAGTGCAAAGAAATACATGAAAGCATACGTCAAAGCCTGTGTGTGTTTGATAATGGCAAACTGATTTTTCAAAATGGTTTACCGGATCATTTTTCTAAATGGTTTTGTTTGCTACTCCCCTTTTGGTATCGAGCCATCGAATAATCGCCATTTCCATACGCCTTTTTTCTTTACCAAAATTCCTGTAAACCGGTAAGGAGTTATATTTGTCCCGCCTTTGTGGAAGTTTACAATCATATTGCCATCTACAAAAACCCAGGCGGTCTTTCCAAAGTAATCAATATCAATCCTGTTCATTTCCCACGAAAAATCGGCCACCCGAAAAAGTTTGGTAAGCCAAATATTTATCTCGTCTTTTCCTTTATTTATTTCTCCTTTATCCGAACCGACCACCATTATATTAGCCGCGTTATCAAACATTGACATTACTTCGTCAACATCTGCATTTTTGCAAGCAGCACTCCATGTTTCTAAGGTTTTGGCAATCTGCATCTTAACTTTATCATCCGGTTTTTGTGCAGATAGAACAATAAAGGTTTGCGTTAATAAAACAAGGAATACATACTTAAATGAGCTTTTCTTTTTCATGGAAGTTTAGTTTTAATGTCCTCAAATGTATGCTTTTTTTGTTCCTGTAGCATACGGTAAGTCGGGGTGTAGCTCAAAGTTGCCCTCCGAATAGACTCCATCTAAAAAGTTATACAACCTATGTTCTTCCGTTGTCAAGCAAAGCGGGGAAACAAATAGGGATGCAAAAGGAAAAAATCAAAATGGCAATTATTGCGAAAAGAATGGGGCTTACTATCCAGGAAATCTCCCAAATGACTGGTTTAAGCGAACTGGAAATAGAGAAAATCTAAGAAAATACTTTGAAAAGCTGAATTGTTTGCGAAAGCATCATGTTGGTATTGAGACACACCAAAAATAAGGATTAATCGAGAAAAGAGGCTGGGACAAAGCTGCAAGTGTTTCTAAACAGTGATTGACTCATTTCTGATTTTCGTCTCAAAACACTGAAACGCCCTATCGCTTCTCCTTCCTTGGGGCGAAGATGTATTCGAATAGCATGATAAACAGGAAAGTAAACAAGGTGCTGACAATAATCCTGAGCATGGTTTGCCAAAATTCGTCAAAACTAAATACGTCGAGCATGTTCAGGAAAAAGTGGTGCGTAAATACCATCAACAAAGCGTAGGCAATAAACCATTTAAACCCCATTTGCTCCAATTTTGGTTGGGTAGTGATGTCGTATTCGGGTTTTTCGCCAACAAATTTTATTATCAACGGCCTTGCAAACCCAACAAATACGGCACTTGCAGCATGTAAGCCCAATGTTCCGCTAAAAATATCAACAGTCAAGCCTGTTACAAACGAAAGCAGCAGCAGCAGCCAACCTGGCGTTTCGAAAGGAAGCAGCAGGATAAACAGGACATAGATATATGGATTGAGGAAACCATAAAAGTTGATTTTGTTCATAATGAGCACCTGGATGAGGAGCAATGCGAAAAAGCGGATAATATTGTTGAACACCAGCCTATTCATCTTTCATCCCTTCCATGCTTTTTTTGAGCGAATCCTGCTCTGCTTTCATCAGGTTTTTAACAACATACACATATTGCAAAGCATTAAAATCAACACTGAATTTGAAAGGGATGGTGTAAAAATGGTCGCCTTGTTCAACCCTAAAATCGGTGATAGTGCCAATCATTAGCCCTGCTGGGAAAATGTAGGAATAGCCACTGCTTTGTATTGTATCGCCTTTTGCAATTTTAACGTGGGCCGGAATATCGGTGAGCGTGCCAAATAAATGGTCTACGCCATTCCAGACAACTGTCCCCATTTGGTTATTTTTAATTATTCGGCCACTGATACGGGTATGTTTGTTTAGCAAACTCATTACCCAACAAAAATTTTCGGACACATTAACAACCGTACCAACAATTCCGTTGGAAGTGATAACCGCCATGTCCTTTGCAATCCCGCTGCGGCTACCTTTGTCGAGCATGATATAATTGTTGCGTTTGCCAACGGTATTAAGCACAACTTCGGCAACTATGTACCTGTATTGTTGCCTATAAAGTGTATCGTTTACCCAAAAGCTGTTGGTGTCGTTTTTGAGGAACGAAACACCTTTCATTTGCCGGAGCAAAGCGTTCTCGCGTGCCAGATGCTCGTTTATGGTTCTGAGTTTCAGATAATCGGTGGCATTGCTTACACTGTTGTAGAAATTGCCTGTAACCCGGCTTCCCGCTTTTAAAATAGCGGAACTTTGGTAATAGGTTGAATTTACCAACAAGGTTATAGAGAAAATTTCAAGCAGCAAGAACAACAACAGGAAGTGATACCGGATAAGAAAAACCAGGATGTTGCGCATAGATGGTTATGGTATCGATTTGCTTATTAGGTGCTGGTTAAGTTGTTGGGGTTCCGAGTGCCAAGTGCCGGGTGCTGGATTCCTAGTGCCGGAAGCAAGTGGTCAAGTGTCGCGTTCCAAGAAACAGTGGCACTTGGAACCCGGCACTTGGTACTATTTATTTGATCAAGAAAGTAAACTTATCAAAATTCTTCAGAGCAATACCTGTGCCGCGGGCAACAGCATGCAACGGATCATCGGCTACATGTACAGGCAATTTCGTTTTCATGTGAATTCGTTTGTCAAGCCCACGCAACAAGGAGCCTCCTCCGGCAAGGTAGATTCCTGTTTTAAAAATATCAGCAGCCAATTCGGGAGGTGTCATTTCGAGAGCATTGAGCACGGCGGCTTCAATTTTCGAAATGGATTTATCCAAAGCGTGTGCAATCTCGGCATAATTTACATAAACTTCCTTTGGTATTCCGGTAAGCATATCGCGACCGTGTACAGCATAATCAGGTGGTGGGTTGTCAATTTCGGTAAGTGCAGCCCCAACCTCAATCTTAATAAGTTCCGAAGTGCGCTCACCAATATTTATGTTGTGCTGTTTACGCATGTATTCTTCTATATCGGCATTAAAATCATCACCGGCAATACGGATGGATTTATTGTTGACGATTCCACCTAGGGCAATAACAGCAATTTCGCTTGTTCCGCCACCAATGTCGATTACCATGTTCCCAATAGGTTCAAGCACATCAATCCCGATTCCGATAGCTGCCGCCATGGGTTCGTGAATTAGCCTGACTTCTTTTGCGCCAGCTTGTTCAGCAGAGTCCTTGACTGCACGTTCTTCCACTTCGGTAATTCCCGAAGGGATGCAGATAACCATTCGCAGGGCAGGTGGAAATAAGCTGCGATTTGGCCCGGTCATTTTAATAAACTCGCGGATCATATACTCAGCCGACTGAAAATCAGCTATTACGCCATCGCGCAAGGGCCGTATAGTCTTGATATTTTCATGTGTTTTGCCGTGCATCATCTGAGCTCGTTTGCCCACTGCAAGCACTTTGCCGGTATTGCGCTCTATAGCTATGATTGATGGTTCATCAACAACTACTTTGTCATTATATATTATGATGGTATTGGCTGTGCCAAGATCCATCGCTATTTCCTTGGTAAGAAATGAAAAAAGTCCCATGTGTGTGTATTCTTCCTTATTTAAAATGTTTTGTTAATCAAATTTGTACCTAATATCTATCCCTGATAACAAGAAGTGCAGTTAAAATTCTTTTTGTCTCCTTTATCTTGCCTACCTTTCATATTTCAGTCAGCTAAAGCCTTAATGCTTAAAATGCCTCACCCCTGTGAAAACCATTGCTAACCCATTCTTGTTGCAAAAATCAATCGAATCCTTATCGCGAACCGAGCCACCAGGTTGAATCACTGCTGTGATACCCTCGTTAAATGCCAGTTCAACCGAGTCGGCAAAAGGGAAGAAAGCATCTGATGCCATCGCTGCACCATGCAAATCGAGGCCAAACTGTGAAGCTTTTGATATAGCGTGTTTCAAAGCATCAACCCTCGAAGTCATTCCGCAGCCTGCCCCCAAAAGCTGTTCGTTTTTGGCAAGGACAATGGCATTGCTTTTCAGGTGTTTGACAAGAATATTGGCAAAAAGCAAATCTTTGATCATTTGTTCATCAGGCTGGGTTTTGGTTACAGTATGCAGATCATCAATTGTTTCGGTATGAGTATCCTTTTTCTGTTCAATAACCCCGTTAAGTACCGACTTAAATTGTTTTGCCTGAAAATCAACTGGTTTAATCTGCAAAATTATTCTATTTTTCTTTGATTTTAAGAGTTCCAGTGCATTATTTTCAAAACCAGGTGCAATTATTATTTCAAAGAACAATTTATTTGCCTCTTCCGCTGTTTTCAAATCAATAATACGGTTGGCTGCCACCACTCCACCAAATGCAGAAATAGGGTCGCCTGCAAGTGCTGTAGCCCAGGCTTGTTTCAATGTTGGCCGGCTGGCAACGCCACAGGCATTGGTGTGTTTAATAATCGCAATAGTTGGCTCCTGGAATTCGTTGATCAAAGCCACAGCAGCTTCCAAATCAACCAAATTGTTATAGGAAATGGCTTTGCCGTTCAATTGCTCAAATAATTCGTTCAGATCGCCATAAAAAACACCTTCCTGATGTGGGTTTTCACCATAGCGCAAAACTTCACTCTTATTAATACTCTGTCTGAATGATTTGATGGCGGTTCTTCGATTGAAATAATTAAAAATAGTGGTATCGTAATGCGATGAAACATTAAAAGCCTGTGCCGCAAAATAATACCTGTCGTTCAAATCGCTGTATCCGTTTTTCTCGTCCAAGAGTTTTATAAGGTCGTTGTATTGAGCGGAAGAAGGCACAATGACCACATCATTGAAATTTTTTGCAGCAGCTCTAATCAGCGAAATGCCGCCAATATCAATTTTTTCTATTATATCTTCCTCCGCTGCTCCAGACGAAACTGTTTCTTCAAAGGGATACAAATCAACAATCACAAGGTCGATGGGCGGTATTTCATATTCTACGGCCTGTTTTATGTCATCCTCTTCCTCGCGGCGGTAGAGTATTCCCCCGAAAATTTTGGGATGCAGCGTTTTTACGCGGCCCGCAAAAATGGAAGGATATGAGGTAAGGCTTTCAACCGTAATTGCTTCAATATCCAAACTCCGTATATAGTCGAAAGTGCCTCCGGTAGAGTATATTTTTATCCCTAAAGCGGCTAACTTCTTTACAATTATGTCAACGTTATCTTTGTTATATACCGAAATAAGGGCTGATTGGATGGGTCTATTCATGTTCATTTGGGTTTTTACTTTTCAATTTGCGTTTGCAAAATTGTTAATTTTTAAAGCATGTTTAATATAAAATCCCAAAATTGGCCAATAATAATCAAATATGTTGCCTGTCGGTTATTAACATCGAAAATGTGTGTAATTTTACATCTGCGAGCGGTTGGGTTGTTTAGTGCAGTTTTTCAGTAACTTAGCCGCATCCATACCAGGATTATAATCAAAAATTGAAAACGCCATGATATACTTGAGGTTGATAGGTGAGTCGTTTGCTTTTGCCATGCGTGCAATAGTTGCCAATAAAGTACGGACTTTTTTGTCGCTACTCGGCATAACCATAGGTATATTTTCAGTGATTTCGGTACTTACGGTTTTTGATAGCATCGAGAATAAATTGCGCCAAAACATTGAAGAACTGGGCAGCAACGTGCTTTTTATTCAAAAATGGCCTTGGGCGATGGGCGATGCCAATTATGCCTGGTGGGAATACATGAAAAGGCCCGAAACTCGTTTACAGGAAATGGAAGAAATACAGAAACGCAGCAACTTGTCGGATGCTGTTGCTTATTATGTAGCCACCAACCGGAACGTGAAGCAAAATGGTGTAACTTACGAAGGCGCTGCAGTAATTGGGGCTTCGCACGAGTACGACAAAGTAGAAACCATAAATCTGGAGTCGGGCAGGTATTTTTCGCTTGCCGAATCGCAGAGCGGAAGCCCTGTTGGCATTGTTGGCAATAAATTAATCACAGAATTGTTAGGCGATGGCGATCCCATTGGAAAGGATTTGCTGGTTTTTGGCCGAAAAGTTCAGATAATTGGGGTTTTCAAGAAAGAAGGCGATAACACTTTTGGTAAATCAAATGACGATTGGGTGATGATGCCGGTAAACTTTGCCCGAAACTTTATCGACCTCAATAACCACGATATAGGTTCTTCCATCATGGTGAAAGGTAAAAAAAACATTTCCAACGAAGCTTTGCGTGACGAAATGACTGGGATAATGCGCTCGGTAAGGAAGTTGAAGCCTGCTTCAAAGGATAATTTTGCGATCAACGAGACCAGTATTATTACACAAGGCTTCGATCAGTTATTTGGTGTTGTGGCCATTGTAGGATGGATAATTGGCGGGTTTTCACTGTTGGTAGGCGGTTTCGGCATTGCTAACATCATGTTTGTTTCGGTAAAAGAACGGACTGCTCAAATCGGAATCCAAAAATCCCTCGGTGCCCGGAATGCTTTTATCCTACAACAATTCCTATTCGAGGCCATATTCTTGTCCATGTTAGGAGGTTTGTTTGGCCTGCTGATCATTTATATAGGAACGATATTGGTAACAAAATTTGTTGGGATGGAACTTATTTTGAGCGTAAAGAATATCGTTCTAGGTATGTCGGTATCTGCTTTTATAGGCTTGTTTTCGGGACTATTTCCGGCATGGTCAGCCTCACGGCTCGATCCAGTTGATGCCATGCGTTCTACTTTTTAAACATTTAAATGTTGAGTCCTTTTTCTGTTAAACTTTCCTTTTAAAAGACGGAAAAAAGGATGGGAAAAGGAAAGCAGATATGGGTTTGAGACCATTCGGGCGAAGTGTTCTAACTCTGACTTTTTACTGTCCTATTTAAGAAAAGGGATCATTCCATTTATTACTGTCATTTTTTGTTTGATGCTTTTTAGTCTTACAAAGAGACTTCCCTTCCATCAAATTTGAATTAGTACGAAATTTTGAACAGCCTAATGGAATTGTTCAATATTTAAGCTATTTTTGCCGGAAGGCTTAACTATGGAAAAACGCTGGGTACTTAAACAAAAAGGTGATGAATCCCTGGTTTCGGGTATTGCCGAGGCATTGGGAATTGAAAATGCGCTGGCCGAACTGCTTGTTCAGCGTGGCATTACCAATTTTGACGAGGCGAAATCATTTTTCAGGCCCGACCTCTCGCAGTTGCATGACCCTTTCCTACTCAACGACATGGATAAGGCTGTTGACAGGATTGAGTTGGCAAAGGCAAAAGGGGAAAAAATAATGGTTTATGGCGATTATGATGTGGATGGCACCACCGCTGTTGCCCTTGTTTACTCCTTTTTAAAGGAAAACGGATTTCAAAATCTCGATTATTATATCCCGGATAGGTATAGCGAAGGATATGGCATTTCGTTCAAAGGGATTGAATATGCAAGTGAGCAAAATTTTGCTTTGATTATCGCCCTCGACTGCGGCATAAAAGCTGTTGATAAGGTGCAATTTGCGAGAGAGCGCGGTATAGATTTTATTATTTGCGACCACCATCGGCCTGGCGACGAATTGCCTGCTGCTGTGGCCGTGCTGGATGCCAAAAGACTCGATTCCACGTATCCGTTTAACGAACTTTCGGGCTGTGGCGTTGGCTATAAACTCATTCAGGCTTATGCCCAAAAACACAACATTCCGTTCGATACATTATACAAATACCTCGACCTAGTAGCAATCAGCATCGCTTCGGATATTGTGCCCATTATTGGCGAAAATCGCATTTTGGCGCATTTCGGCCTTAAGCTCATCAATTCCAATCCGCGGGCGGGTATCGAATCCATTTTGGGTGTCGCCAATATTGTGCGCAAAACCGCTGACGAAATCAAGAGGGAAGGCGAAGATAAAGGTTTGATTTTTAGCCGCGAACTCACTATCAGCGATATGGTTTTTGTGGTTGGTCCACGAATAAATGCCGCGGGTCGCGTTGAAAGTGGTCGCAATTCGGTAAAACTATTGGTATCGCCCGATATGGAAACCGCTGTCAGTATTGCTCTGCAAATCAACGATTTCAATACCGAGCGCCGTACTTTGGACACGCAAATAACCCTTGAAGCCCTTGATTTGATCGATCGGGACAAAAAACTCCGCAAAGCACGCGCTACGGTAGTATTTAACCCGAATTGGCACAAAGGCGTAATTGGCATAGTAGCTTCGCGGCTTACCGAATCGTATTACCGCCCAACGGTAGTGTTAACGCAATCGAATGGATTGATAACAGGTTCGGCCCGTTCGGTAAAAGATTTTGATGTGTATGATGCCATCGATGCTTGCAGCGATTTGTTGGAACATTTTGGTGGCCACAAATATGCGGCAGGCCTGTCGTTGAAACCCGAAAACCTTGAACTTTTCAAGGAAAGGTTCAATGCCATAGTTTCGGAAAGCATAACCGACGAAATGCTGATACCCGAAGTAGAAGTTGACCTCGAAGTGAACTTGAACCAGATAATGCCCAAATTCCTTCGTATCCTGAAACAATTTGCACCATTTGGTCCTGGCAATATGTCGCCGGTGTTTATGACACGCGACACGGTTGACTCCGGCCACGCCCGTATTGTTGGCAAAAACCATGTTAAACTTACCGTTTACCAGGAATCGGTCCGCAGTGCGCCATATTCAGGAATCGCTTTCCAGCAGGGCGAAAAATTCGATTCCATACAACAAGGCCAAAGCATGAACATTTGTTACCATATAGAAGAAAACGAATGGAACGGGGTAAAGAGTATCCAATTAAATATCAAGGATATACGCTTTAGCGACGAGAGTTAGGGCAAAGTGTTATTCTAAGGTGTTTATAAAGTTGAATCTCAACCCAGCAATATCAAGTCGTAAACTTATTCAGCTTTTTGCTTTCAAAAATATTTATTAAAACTTCAATATCACCTTGATTATCAAAAATATACCAAAGGCAATCAGCAACAGCCCAACAATATGATTTACCCGGACCAGGATTTTTGTATTAAGATGCTCTTTTATTTTATTGGCGATAAATACCTTTAACACATCGGATCCAAAAACGGTGAGCAGTGTGCCGGTAAAGAAAATTACGATCCCATGCTTGTCGTCGCCATAATTGGAACTCACACCAACCATGGCCGAAATCCAGAAAAACCAAACAAACGGGTTCATTATGTTCAGGAAATAGCCTTTCAAAATATAGGTTATAGGGCCAGGAACACGTATTTCGATGGTTTTACTGTTATCGATGTTTATCTTGTGTAAAAAGGTATAAATCCCAAAACCTATCAGGATTGAACCTCCAATTACTCCAGCAATCATATAATTGTTTTTCTGGTTTATCAGTTGCAAAGCGCCCAGAAATGCAAGATATACTACACACACATCGCTGAGGAAAATGCCAAAAGCCAGAAAAATCCCTGAATTCATGCCACGGTGTATGCTGGTTTGCAGCAACGTAAACAATGCCGGGCCAAGCAATGCCGACAATGTTAGTCCGAGAATGATGCCTTGTAAAAGGGGGTGCATTTAGGGGGTTGAGGTTTGGGGTTTTGGGGCTACAGCCTGTTAAGAGTTGTTTAAAGTGTGGTGTGTAAACGTGTGATGAAAGTTTTAATTTTACAGGTTTTGCAAAGTTGGTAATTTCTTTGCTGTAAAGGGATTTTATTGTTCGGGTATAATGTTTTCAATCTGAGTATGCGAAAAAAGAAAACTAAAAATGATTTGTTGAAAAAGGGCTTCCCCATTTCCAAAACTTGTTTAATCAATCCTACTATCCTTCAAAAAAGTTTCCCAACTTTTGAGTTTGGCGCTTTTGAGCACACGCGGAAATTTATGTTGCCCGCCTTCTTTCCCATTTAATTTCATCCATTCGTAAAATACCGAAGGTTCCATTACCTCTGCACTTACTTCGCGTATGGCGTGTAAACGTTCGGTACGGTAGTCGTCGTTGAGTATTTTGAGGTTGTCGTCGAGTAGTTGTGCAGCAACTTTTGCATCGAGCGGTGAATCGCAACCCAGGTACCATTTGTGCGCAAACATTCCTTTTTCGTGTTTTATGCCCGAAACCGTAAACTCGCGAATGGTAATATTTAGTTTTTGCGAAAGCATTTCAACAGCATGGTTCAGGTTTTCGGCCGAAATATGCTCGCCACACAAGCTCAGAAACTGCTTGGTGCGCCCGGTTATTACTATTTCGCCCAAAACTTTTGATGTAAACCGAACTGTGTCGCCAATAAGGTAACGCCAGGCCCCGGCACAAGTAGTTATCAACAAGCCATAATCTTTATCTTCGTCCACTTCCCTGATATTGAGTACGGTGGCTTCAGGTTTCAGGTTTCCGTCGTCATCAAAATTAGTCTCGTTGAAAGGGACAAATTCATAGAAAATACCTTTGTCGAGAACTAACTGCATGGCACTTGTGTTCGGTCGGCTCTGGTAAGCAATAAAGCCCTCCGAAGCCAGATAGGTTTCCATGTAGGTAAGCGGTTTTGACAATAATTTTTCAAAGCCTTTCTGATACGGTGCAAACGAAACCCCGCCATGCACATAAATGCTTAGGTTTGGCCACATATCGTGGATGGTGTTAAGGTTGTAGGTTTCAATGATTTTTTCGAGCAATATCTGTAGCCATGCAGGGACGCCGCAAATAACCCCGATATCCCATTCGGGCGCCTTTTTTATTATTTCGTCTAATTTGGCTGTCCAATTGGTTTCTTTCGAGATGCGGTTGCCTGGTTTGTAAAAATGCTGGAACCAAAAAGGGATGTTGCCTGCCGTAATCCCTGACAAATCGCCTTCATAGTAAGTGCCGTTAAACTGCAACTGTGTGCTTCCACCCAACATCAGTATCCCTTTTGAATAAAAATCGCCTGGAAAATCGTATTTGGCCAACGACCATATTTGGCGTATGCTTGTTTTCTGTATCGCTCTGAGCATATCGCGCGTAATCGGCAGGTATTTGCTGGCAGCCCCCGAAGTTCCTGAACTGAGCGCAAAATACTTCACCTGTCCCGGCCAGGTAACATACGCTTCGCCGTTCAATGTGCGGTACCACCACTTGCGGTGCATGCTGTCGTAATCGAAAAGCGGGACACGTTGCTTGAACAAATTAACCGGGTTGCGCTGCCTGAGCATATCCTGAAAACCATACTCTTCGCCAAAAGATGTAAGCTGGGCCTGACGGAGCAGCTTTTTGAGGGTTCGTATCTGAGCTTTATAGGCATCCTGGGTTTTAAGGTTTTCGATTGGAATCCTACTCCGGAATTCTATTGCACTCTTTATTATTGAACCGAGTATAGGCATAGTTTTCGCAATTAAATATTAATAGGTCGCTAAAGTAGAGATAATTTCTAAATTTGTGCATACCCAACTATAAGCCGTTACTATATTTTTAACCTCATCGCATTAAAGATGAACAAAATAAAAAAGATAGTAATATGTAGAGCCTTAACCCTATTTGCCTGATCGGGTTTGGTTTTGATATGAAAAGCCTATTTCTTGGCTTTACTAACTTTATCGGTTCCTTATCTGCCGTGATTGAAACAATTCACATCAGAAAAAATATTCAAGCTATTGAAAATTAAATATTTTTATCCTGAAATTGAGTTATCCTGTTTCGTATTAAGGCAACTTCCAAAGGGATTGTTTCTGCTATAGTTTCGAGCAATTCGTTAATCCTTCCGGCTTTGTATTTGTTTTGGAGCAACTTGCAGGCCGATGTGGTTATGGTTTCGGTAAGCTTTTCTTTAGGCTGTTTGCCTTCCATGTAAAGGGCTACTTCGTTATACCAGAGCAATACCGGCATATAAACTGTTTTGTCGATGAATTTTTTTTCTAAAGCCAGCAAGTTGTATCGCTTGGCCACCGAAAGCAATTTGCTGAATTTTTCCGCGCTCAATAAAGCTTGCAGGTACGCCGAAAAAAACAAGTGCCAGCGTGTTTCAAAAATTTCCTTTTTATAGGCTTCCAAAAATGTGGTAGCATAACTTACCGCGTTTTTAGCCATTTTGTTATACACCAAAGTTCGGGTATAGAAACTGGTAAAGCCTATTTTATTGTAAAAACTATTGGTTTTTTTTAATTCGGGGATTGACGAACTCATGATTTTCAGAGCCTTGTCGTATTTACCGCTTCGGAGCAATACACCGCAAAGGTTGGCCAGATAGAACAGGTAATCGCTGTTTTTCTGCCTGATGGATAGATACCCGAATTTTTCTGCCAGCGCAAGTTCGTTAAGTTTGCTGTGCATCATGGCCCGGTTCGAATAATAATTGGCCAATATACGCTTGGAGTAAAACACATCTGTTTTGAACAGCTTGTCCAACTCATCGTACACAACCCTCAGGTTATCGAATTCTCGGTAATTGTAATACAAAAAAGTTAGGCGCACTGCCGCCCTGTAGCGGGTGTAGCCATCCAGGCTTGGGTCGTTGAAAGTGGTTTTCAGGAAATCGCTGTAATGGATCGGTTCTGCATCAAGGGTTTCGTGTTGGCGAATTATTTCCTCGGCCGCCTGGTTAAGCCTTATGTTTATTGCCATGCTGCGGTGGTAGGAAGCTTCGTATTTTTGTAAATAATTATTAATAGGTTTGTAAAACTGGTTTCGCACCCTGATAAGCAGGTAATCCCTGAAATACTGCATCAGCTCGTAAAAGCGCAGGAAAAAATACTGCGAAGGGCTAATGGTTTTCACATAAGCCAGTATTTCCTTTTCTTCTTCCGAGGTAATGGCATCAATCATTACCTGTTTTTCGGTATAAGCAAGCCATTCGTAGAATTTATCCACATCTGCCTTGTCAAGTGCCTGCGTTATCCAGGTTTTGATGTAGGAATACGCCCGTTTGTCAATTGACGGGTCATACTCCCTGTTTTTGAGGTGGTTATGGCAATTGTAATGGATAATATCCAGGATTTGTTTGTTTACGCCCTTGCTAAAATGCTGTATGCCCAACAGGTAATCAGCTTCGTGCGGGTACAGTTGGTTGGCAAAATCGCTGAAAGTAACAAGCTTTAACCTCATGTGTTTTTATTTGGGGTTGAAAGTACAAATAAATTTCCGGTTGCCGGAAAAGGCTGTTGGAATAGAAGCCGTTTTCGTTTTGGCATTGCCAGACTAAAAGATTGTTCCAACAAAATCAACTTCAACTTTGGCAAAATCAACTTCAACTTTGGCGAAATCAACTACAACTTTGGCGAAATCAACTACAAAGTCGGCGCAATTGATGGCTTTTAGGTTTAACTATTGGTTGTTTGATATTGGCAACAAGGTACTTTAAATACTCCCCAAACAGTAAAACTCCAATATGGTAAATACCCACAAAAAAAGGAACCAGAATTTCCCGGCTCCCTTTTCGCAATCACCAAACCAACCTATTTTTATAGTATAAAGTTGCGCACTTCTGTGTTAAACACTTCAGGTTTTTCGAACATCATAAAATGCCCGCATTTTGGCACCATTATTAATTTACTTCCCTTAATCAGGCAGGCACCCTTTTCGGCAATTCTGCTCGTAAATCCCGGGTTAAGGTAGCGGTTCGGGATCAACATATCGTTTTCACCAAAAAAAATAAGTGTCGGCATGCTAATCGCAGATAGTTTGTCCAGAACAGGTTCATCCACCATGCCATGCACCGACCGTGCCACTGCCAGGCAATACGCTTCAAAATCCTTGGCATCGCGCATCGCAATTCGGTCTTCGATCATAAATTTTGCATCATCGGGCATACGGTAAAAGTTGCTTGCCAAATTGGTTTCTATGGCATCCACGGTGGTGAGCCTAACTAAGTTGGGTGTCATCACATCTTTAAACCAGTTCTTTTGCCCGGCATGAAAAGCCTCAAACCCAGCAGGATCAACCAGTATCAGCCTTTTAACCTGTTCTGGTTTTTCAAGTGCAAGCACCATTGCTATTTGCCCGCCCATCGAATGTCCGGCCAAATTAACAGCGCCTAAATCCAATTTTTTGATAAACTCCGAAACCACTCCGGCATAAAAAGTCATCAAACCACTATGCGGCAATTTCGAGGATTTTCCATATCCCGGAAGGTCAATGGCAATTACGCGATAGGTTTTGCTCAGTTCGCCAATATTTTTTTTCCATGCTGGCAGGTAACTGCCTAAACCGTGTATCATCAGTATGGTTTCAGTCCCTTTGCCCTCGTCAATATATGCCAGCTTGATACTATTGCTCAGTTCGGCATATTTTACTGTATAATCGTACTTCACTTCATCCATCGAACTGATTTTGGTAAGATTTTTATAAGGGGTGCAGGCGGTTATCAGCAAAAATATAAATGGGACGATTGTTTTAAGTTTCATTTTCACAAGTGTTTAAATTTCTTTAATTATTAAATGAATTATCAGAACATCAACCATTTATATACTATAAAAGCTGTATATGGGTTCACCGGGCGGGTGAGTGAATTCCCGTTTATCGACGAGCCATGCGAAGCATCGGAACTATCGAAGAAATCGCCGAGCCACATATATGCACCATGCATTTCCACACTCATGTATGGGCCTAAAGTGTAAGTAACAGCAGCGTTAAGTTCTGTGCCAAGGTTCCTGCCACCGTTTTGTGGTTTTGCCGGGCTTACAGCCATGGCAGTTCCTGCTTTTACATTGAGTTTGTTGGGGATAAAGTCGTGATAAACGTTCATGGTTCCGCCAATCAGGCCATAGCCCATATTGGAAATATCGGATACCACCGGCGTGAAACGGTTTACGACATTGGCATGTGGGAACAACAAATACCCACCCGTACCAATAAAAATGTTGGCTGGCATACCCCAGGTATTTCCTGTAATTACTCCCGAATATTTTTTGTCGTCAATGCCATTCGGATCGCCAGAAGCATAAATAAAGTCAGCCGAAACATAATCGTTCAATGTTCGTCCATAGCGGTACGCAGCCCTCGCATTTGCGGCAAATCCGCCAATATCGGCAGCCTTTTTGTAACTGCCTTCCACATTGGAGCGCACGGTTCCGAGGTTATAATTTAAAAAACCAGTAAGTTGCACAGGGTCAAGCACAAAATCCGGGTTCCGGCTAACGGTAGCCCCAAGCCATGCTATATCAGCCTTATAATCTTTTTGTATGTCGAAAACAAACGATCCGTTGTAAGCAGCAAGTGTGCTGGCGAGGCCTTGTCCGAAAACGGATACGCCACCCTGGCCTTTGCCGCGGTCGCGGATATAATACACCGAAGCACCAACATTCCATTCCATACTCAGTTTGCGTTGGTAAACCAATTCGGTAAGGGTTACATCATCATCGGCTTCGGTATTGTTTTCATAAAGGAGGTAATAACCGGCTTTTGCTTTTTGGTAATCTCCATCGTACCTGGCCGAAATCCCAACTGCATCGGTTCCCCAGTAAGCGAGCCGGTAGCCGGTAGTGGCCATTTTATCAAACATGGTACGGTAAGGGTTGTAAGGGGTATCGAACAACCGTTGCAGCCCGATATTTATTGCGAAATTTTTTGCCGGGATCAGTTCCAATTCCACATTTTGTGTTTGGATGTTCACCTGATCGGCATTTATTGCACCGCCTTTGTTTCCACTGATACCATAAGCCTGATCGCCCCACGTCCAGTCAATCTCGAAAGAAGCGCGCAAAATGGCTTTGCCGTTGAACAGTTTAGGCTGATATATAAAAAACGGGATTATCCGTTGTTCGAAATAATTGGATTTTGCTGAATCAGATGTAGTCGACGAATTGGGCCCGAACAACCTACCAACCAATTGCCCGTTGAAAAGGCTGGCTTTAGGATACATATTGGAATGTACGCCCTGCGTTATAAAAAAGGCCAGAAACTGGAATTCCTTGTTGGCCTTTGCATTATAAGGCATATCCTTGCTATACAGGTTGAATTTGTTGGCCTCGGTGGTTTGTTTGTCGGTATTGGTTTGGGCCACCAACCAACTTGAGCTTACCAGCAAAATGGCCAATAGAATCAGGGTATTCTTAGTCATGGAACACATTTTTTAACATTCAAAAAAAAAGCAAAGCCCGGTTAATAGTATTATCCTGGCTTTGCCTTAATCTATTTTATTTCAGTATTATACGTTAAAGGCAAGCAGTATTGCTTACAAAACGCGGACAAACTTTTGTACGTTAAGCACGCCTAAGCTGCCACCGTTGGAACTTCCAAAACCTGCGGCTGGTGTTGGTGGGACGTTTTGGGTTCCTGATGTTTGAACCACTTCGTACCAAAGCACTTCAGGTCCGGTTTTAATCTCGAAAATCCCTGATGCCGTTGCGGTATAAGGCAATTCCTGGTTGCAGGTTATGTTCCAGATTTCGCCGGTTGTTGATTTGGCCATTTCATACGTTCCCGTGAAAACAAGGTCAGGGGTTGTGGTGGTATTCCCAATGTTGAACTGGTTTACCTTGTAAGTGTAATTGGCTTTAAATTCGGCGGTAACTTTTAAAACTTTGAAATAGGTTACCAACAAAGGGGCAACATTGCTTCCTTCGGAAACCCAGCTTCCCATGATCCCCGACCTGGTAACTGCATTGCTTTCTACGGTTTCGGTTGCAGCCATTGCAGCACCTTCATTATCGTAAATTGCCGTGGCCGAAGCTGGTTTAACTGTGAATACTTCAGTTCCTTGAATAACAGATGTAATGGTGAGGTTAACGGTAGCAGTGGTGCTTCCGGCTGTGTGGGTAACGGTGTAGGTGAATGTCAGAGCTGAAGGAGCGGTAATGGTAAGTGCGGATGCATCAATGGCTCCAGTTTGATCGGCTTTAGCATAAACAGCCTCGGAAAAAGTAACAAGGATGGTTTTGTTATCGGTCGAAACTGCTGCCGAACTGATTTTAGGAGCAATGTTCTCATCTTTGCTGCATGAGGAAAATCCCATAATAAGAGCAAAGGCTACTGACAAAAATAAAAATGATTTGTTTTTCATGATGGTTGATTTATTTTAATTGGTTAAGATTTAGAAGGTTAAAATTATTTATTTGATGGCAATGTAACTAATTGTTCGCACATTAACAAGGGTTGACCTAAAGCAGTAATTATTGTTTATTAAACCATAGAGTTTTGTAATACAGTTTAATACAACTTTATTATAATGATTAGACTTTAAATTTGCCCCAGCGGATAACATTGGCTCCCCAGGCATAACCGATACCGGCGGCAATCATGGAAATTATGCTTCCTTCCGAAATTTTTCCGGTTTGTTGAGCCAAATGCAAGGAAAGTATCTGGTCAATCTGCCCCAAATGCCCAAAATTTTCGAGGTAGATGGTTTGTTCGGGTTTCAATCCCAATTCGGCAACCAGACTAAAATATAATGAACGCTTAAAATGCAGGGCTGCGAGGAAATCCAATTCCTGCTTTTTTACGCCTGACTTTGCAAAAGCAGTATCAATGCAAGTCATCCAATTTTTCATCGAAACTTCATTCAGGCGGTCCTTCATGTGTTTTTCATCAAATACCCGTAGCGACTGATAGGCTTGTGGAATATTATCGCAAGTAATTGGTTTCTCGGTACCGCCAAATTCAACACCTGCATCGCGCGCCATGGTTCCATCGGTAATAATGTGGGTTCCAAGCAAGGCATTCCGGCCCAGGTTCTTTTTTAACAAAATTGCGCCTGCCCCGGCAGCAAGGTTAAACATAAAGGAAACGGAACTATCAGTATAATCGAGAAAATCACTGTTTCGGTAACCACCTGCTATGAGTACTGTATTTATATCGGGATCGGCGAACATCATGTCTTTTGCAATTTTCAAAGCAGCTACCGAAGTACAGCAACGCTGCTGAACATCCAATGCCCATGCGTTGGTTGCCCCAATGCGTTCCTGTATATAAATCCCGGTTGTGGTAAGCGGATATTCCTTCCACTCTTCACCAATTGAAATGATTAGGTCAATTTCTTCCGCTGAAGTATACGTGTTTTTCAAACAATCAATGGCAGCTAGAGCACCCATTTCCTGTGTTCCATCGCCAGGGCCGGGAATGGATTTTTCGACAATCCCCAGTTTTTGTACAATGGCTTCTTCGCTCCATTGGTTGTTGGTGGCCAATGATAGATGTGCGGCAGTCATACGGGATGCAGGTATATAAATACCTGTACCGGCTATACCAACGTGAAAATTTTGATCAATGGATTTTTGCATATAAACTTTCCCGTTAATAAATAAACAGATTGCTCCCAACGGCAAGCCCTGCGCCCGAAGCGATAAAAAGAACCCGGTCGCAACGTTTTATATGGCCTTCGGCAACAGCATGATGGAAAGCCATTGGAACGCATCCCGAACCGGTGTAGCCGTATTTGTCCATTATTGTAGTTGTTTTTGACATTGGAACACCCAAAATTTCCATCACATCAGAAATGACCGAACGGTTGATTTGGGTAAAAATGAAATGATTTACATCGCTTATGTTAAGCCCATATTTATCTAAAAGCTTTTCAATAACTTTCGGCCAAAGCTTTACATTTCGGTCGCCAGGCATAGGTTGTAAACTCAACAGTCCTTGTTGATTTTTTTCTAGGACTTCGGTTGTAACCGGCATTTTTGTGCCACCGGCATACACTCCTATAAAATCGAATTGGGTGCCATCGGTAAGCATTTGGCTGCCAATGTAACCTGAAATTTTATTATCAGATCTTCCAATAACCACGGCACCAGCTCCATCAGCAAATATGGAATATCCAAAAGCATCGTCTTTCCTGAGATAAGCAGGCATATTATAAACCCCGATCACAACAGCGTATTTGATGGTAGAATCCGTTGCCATGGCCCTTACCGCATTATCGAATGCTATTGTAAAACTTGCACATGAAGCATTCACATCAAAAATGGAAGCCCAGTTTTCGCCTTTCTGGATACGGCCCTGGACAATTATAGCAGTAGCAGGTGAAATATATTCGGGAGTATCTGTACCAACAATAAAAAGACCAATTTCTTCTGCTGAAATGCCTGCATTGGCAATGGCGTTAAGGGCGGCATTTGTGGCAAAATCGGCCGTAGTTTCCGCAATTCCACGTAAGTGGGCAATATGACGGCAGAAAACGCCAAGCTTTCCTTCGAGTTTTTCGGAATTGAATTCAAGACCGGTAAGCTTTTTTAATTCCGAATTCGAAATCCTTTTGCCTGGGGCATACAAACCGGTACCGATTATTTTAACAGGAAGTATCATTTTATATTATTGTGCTGAAAGAAAGTGTTTAAGGTTTAAAGGTTCAAGGTTCAATTGCTTTGCGTTCAATGCTTCGCGTTTAAAGGGTTCAATGCTTCGCGTTCAAGTGGCCACTGAGCTTGTCGAAGTGCGCGTTCAATCGGCATCTAACTTGTCAAAGTTTAAAACTGGTTCTGTGCCAAAATCTTCACATCCCCAAATTTCCACATCCCCAAATTATCGCATTATCGCATTTCTACATTATCGCATTACCAATACCCCAATTCCTCCGCTTTAGCTTTAAGTTCTTCCCTGAAATCGGGATGCGCAATCGAAATCAAAAAATGGGTACGTTCCCTAACCGTGCGACCGGTTAGCCTGACACTGCCCCATTCGGTAACCACATAATCAGTGTGGCTGCGGTGAAGGGTAACAGCACTTCCAATGGGCAATACTGGAACAATAGTCGAAATTTTACCACGCTGTGCTGTCGAACGGCAAGCAATTATTGATTTCCCAAAACCATCAGTTCCTTCAACTGCTCCCGAAGCTGTATCTGTTTGTCCACCGGTGCCTGAATATTGTTCAACGCCAATGGATTCGCTCGAAACCTGTCCAGTGAAATCAATCATTATACAAGTGTTGATCGAAACCATTTGGCTGTTTTGTTTCATAACACAAGGGTCGTTCACATATTTGCCGCGCAGGAATTCAACAGCAGGGTTGTTGTTGAGCCATTTGTAAAGTTTCTCGCTGCCCATGGCAAATGTGCAGATGAATTTATCCTTATGGATTGACTTTTTTTTGTTTGTAACCACACCCATTTCGTAGAGTTCCATCATGCTGTCAACCATCATTTCGGTATGCACACCAAGATCTTTTTTTGTGTGCAGCGACATGGCAGCCGCGTTTGGAATTTCGCCAATCCCCAATTGTATGGTTGATCCATCTTCGACCAGGTCGGCAATATGTTGGCCAATTCGGATTGCAATTTCGTCGGGTTGAGGTTCGGGCAGCGTTGGAGGCAGTTGCGAAAATTCAACAAACCAGCTCACTTCGCTAACATGAACATGGGTGTCGCCCTGTGTGCGCGGTAGCTGTTCGTTCACTTCGAGGATTACGATTTCGGCTGCTTCGATAATATCTTTTTCATAGGTTATGCCTAACGAAAGCGAAACAAATCCTTTTTCATCGGGTGGCGTACAAGTGCCAAAAAACAAATGCGGGCGGCGGACTTTCAGCCTGTCGGTAGCTGCACGGTGAAGCATATTGGGCACATAAGTAACGGTACCGGTTTTAGCCTTCAATGCAGCTCTCGAACCTGGTGCATGAAACCAGCTACAAAGTTCGAAATGGCCTTTCATTTCGGGCAACATGTAGAAATCGTAAGGCTTCAGCGTAAGCACCGAAAACACTTTTACATCAGTAACCCTTTCCTTGGCCAAATGAAATTTCGACATGCAGCCTTGTGGTTCCGAAGCACATTGGGCAACAATAATATCGGCATCACTTTTAATGAAACCAATAGCTTCTTCGATGCTTATCAGCTTTTCTTTGTAAATGATTTCGTCCTTTGTCATAGCTGTTATTTGTTTGATGACGAATTTTCGATTTGGGAATTGGAACTTTTAGATGAATAATGTGCTGCCAAACCTACTGCCACCGAAACAAGGATTGCACAAGCTGCTGCAATGGCCGGATTTTGTACTTTTCCCGCAAAATACCTGTCGAAAAAGCCCAAACTTATGCCTACAGTTTTTATCAGCCAAGGGAAAAGGTAATATACCGTGAAATAAACGACCAATGCGGTAAGCGAACCTGTCAGGGCTGTTTTCCTTGATGCTGTTTTTAGGAAAATGCCAAAAACTATTGGAACAAAAGCAATTGAGAAAAAGGAATATACTCCGTTTTGTGCAAAAATTGCCACACTCAGGTTTGGGTGAATCAATTGTGAGCGTGCCGCCAGAAAAGATGCAACTGCCATTCCAACTATAACCAAACGATTGATTAGTATGTATTTACGTTCGTTTGTGATTTGTTTCCCGAACAATGGTTTTATTATGTCGGATGTTATTGTGGTGCTAAGGCTTTGTATCAGACCTTCGATGGTTGACAAGCCTGCACTTACCAAACCAAGGACAATAATCAAACCAATGGAAATTGCGACCCAACCTTGTGAAAACACTTTTACAACATAAGCGGGTATAATGCCGTCAATGCCAAGTGGTTTGCCACTTTCTGTCAGGTCGGGGAATGTTAAACGGGCGTATAACCCTACAAATACAACCGAATAGAATAATGCCTGAATTATTACTGCCGAAACAAGATAACGGTTCACGTCGCTTTCCTTTTTAAGCAGCAAGGATTTGGTGATGATATGAGGTTGACATACTACAGCAACGCCCACAATCATTTGGGCAACAATAATTTCGAACAAATCGCGGAACAACGGGCTACCCGGATTGGTTGGTTTTACAAGCTCAGGGCTGATGGCAGCAAGCTTATCGAAAAACGAAAACAATCCATCCTTTAAATATGGGTAGCCAGAGGAAATGAGTAAAATAGCAACCACCACCATTATAATTGCTTGCAACGTATTGGTATAAACCATGGAATTTGCCCCTCCAAACATCATATATCCAAACACAAAAACTACTACAAAGAACAGCATCCACATTTCGCTGATATTCAGGGCTTGGCTTAATACTTTTGTTATTGCAACAAGTATTAAAACAATAAAAGTGAGCAGTAAAACCGATAAGAATGCGATAAAAAGAGCATACCCTTTGCTATTGTAGCGTGTACCAATCCAACTTGCCAATGTTAAGGCTTTTACATTTGAACCATGCCGCCTAAAACTTTTGGTAAGAACAATCAGCGAGACTAATGAGGCAATTGGAAATACTATGCCAAACGAAAGCACACCACTCAATCCATAAGCTGCAATCAATCCGGGATTTATGACAAAAGTAGCGGCACTTGTCATGGCAGCTGCAAGCGAAAGGCCGACAAACATCGGGGAGAAATTAAAATTCCCTACAGCGTAATCGCTGATATTTTTTGTGCGCAATGCTCCCCGTATCACAAAAAATAGGATAACCGCAGCATAAATCGCGATAAGTATCCATCCTCCAATAACTTGTTCTGTTGATGCCATTTTTTTCGAGGGGTTAGGGGTTAGGTATTGGGGTTTTGGGGTGCCACGTGCAGCGTGCCATGTGCCAAAAGTTTGTTGCTGTGTTCATTGAAGCTTATTTCGGTTTTCAGAATGTGTGTTTCAGAAATGTGTGTAAAGTTTTTGGGTACCAGACAACTGCTGCAATATCGCAATGGCAATCGAAACCTTGCACCTAGCTTCTTCATCCTTAAATCGTTATCCCTCCATCCACGCTTAAAGTTGCTCCATTGATATAGGCCGCCTCGTCGCTTGCAAGAAAAAGATAGGCAGATGCTATTTCTTCAGGAATCCCAAGCCTTCCCAGTGGGACTTTTTCTTCCATTGCTTTTAGTACATTTTCGGGCATTTTTTTAACCATTTCAGTTGCTATAAAACCTGGTGCTACTGCATTTACGGTTACGCCTTTACGGCCCAATTCGCGGGCAAGGGTTTTTGTAAGGCCTATTACCCCGGCTTTGGTGGCAACATAATTCGACTGTCCAAAATTACCATATAATGCAACCACCGACGAAGTATTTATTATACGGCCGTAGCCTTTTTCCACCATCACAGCGCTGATGCACTTGGCACAATTAAATACACCAGTAAGGTTAACATCAATTACTTGCTGCCACATTTCGGGTGTCATTTTTTTAATGGAGGCATCGCGGGTAATTCCTGCATTGTTGATCAAAATATCAATACGCCCGAATGCTTCGGTAGCTGATTTAGTGGCAGCCTCCACCTCACTGTACAAAGCAGTGTTGACTCTGGCGAAAGAGACTTTTCCACCTACTGCTTCAATTTCAGAAACTGTTTGAAGAGCTTTTTCCTCGTTCATATCCCAAATTATCACTGTTGCTCCTTCGGAACTAAATTTGATCGCTGCGGCACGTCCAAGCCCATCGGCTCCGCCAGTGATTACGGCAATTTTATTTTCAAGACGGTTCATTTGTTGGTGTATTAGTTATTGGTGTAATGGTTATTAGTTATTGGTTATTGATGCCGGGTTCCGAGTTCCGGGTTCCGAGTTCCGGGTTTCAGGTTCCGGGTTTCAGGTTCCGGGTTCCAGGTGCCACATCCGACATCGCACATCCGATATTTATTTTATATTTTCAATAATTATAGCAGTACCCTGTCCGCCACCAATGCAAAGTGTTGCAAGTCCTTTGCTGGCATCACGGCGTTTCATTTCATAAATCAAGGTGGTAAGAATCCGTGCGCCGGAAGCACCAATCGGATGCCCGAGGGCAATTGCGCCACCGTTTACGTTTACTTTTTTTGGATCCAGTTTTAGGTCGCGGGCCACAGCAATGGATTGAGCTGCGAATGCTTCATTGGCTTCAATCAAATCTATATCTTCAATTGTTAAACCGGCTTTTTTCAATGCTGCCAACGTTGCCGGAACCGGCCCATAACCCATAATTGCCGGGTCTAAAGCGGCGTTGCCATAGGATACTATCCGCGCAAGTGGCTTTATTCCAAGCTGTTTTGCTTTTTCGCCCGACATAATTATCAACATACAAGCCCCATCATTAATCCCGGATGCATTGCCAGCGGTAACGGTTCCATCCTTTTTAAAAGCGGGTTTCAGTGCTGAGAGTTTTTCAAGTTTTAAACCGTGTTTTGGGAATTCATCAGTATCAAATACTATTGGGTTGCCTTTGCGTTGTGGGATACTGACGGGCACAATTTCATCGGCAAAACGACCAGTTGTTTGTGCAATTTCTGCTTTTCGTTGGCTTTCGAGTGCAAACAAATCCTGCTCTTCGCGGCTGACGTTCCACTTTTCGGCTATATTTTCGGCAGTTATTCCCATGTGATAATTGTTGAAGGAATCGGTCAAACCATCTAAAATCATGCTGTCCATTACCTGCCCGTGACCCATCCTGAAACCATTGCGGCCTTGGGGAATAAGATAAGGTGCATTCGACATGCTTTCGGTGCCACCGGCAAGTACCACATCGGCATCGCCAAGCATAATAAATTGTGCAGCCATGGAAACGGCCCTTAAACCCGAACCGCAGAGTTTGTTGATTGTCATGGCTGGCGAAGTATCGGGAATGCCTGCTTTTATGGCGATTTGTCTTGCCACATTCTGCCCAAGCCCTGCCGAAAGAATATTGCCAATTATAGTTTCCGAAATTTCGCTGGCATCGATTCCTGCCCTTTTTATGGCTTCTTTTGCTGCAATTACACCTATTTCAGTTGCCGATAGCCCGGCCAACGAACCTCCAAAATTTCCGATTGCAGTGCGTACTGCCGATGCTATAACTATTTCTTTCATAAGATTTTGGATTTAATTTGCCACGAAATAACAGTATTCAACAAATATAAGTCCAGTTACTTTATGATTAGTCGAGGTTGACAGATAATGGTATTCATATTAATCAACCAAACTAAATATCAAATATACAGTAGTATAGAGTAATAAATATTGCCATAGACCAAACATTTTTTCTTTATAACTAATTTACTGATTCCATGAATAGAAAAGAAAAAGTGTTTAATTCAAAAAAAGATTCAGATCAAGGCTTTTTTATCTGAAAGATATGGATATATGAATCATCCGAAAAAAATTATTGCAGAGCGAAGGCATTAAAACTGGTAACATTTGAACTGTGTGAGCCCAACTAATTTACAATTAGGAAATTTTAATTTTCACGCAAAATGCGTTACGCATTTTGCGTTACGCATTTTGCGTGATAAAATGATTATTTGTATTATCTTTGTGATAAAATTAAAGCTCATCATGAAAACCACAAATCCTTTTCCAACTTCTGAATATATTTCGCCGGAGTTTTTCTGTGATCGGGAAACCGAGCTGAAACAAATGATTGAGTCTATTGACAATCAACGTAATATAACCATAATATCCCGAAGAAGATTGGGAAAGACCGCTTTGATAAAGCATTGTTTTCATCATCTGAAGAAAAGAAAAGACATTTCGCTGCACTATTTTGATATTTATGCAACACGGAACCTCAACGAATTTGTCAACATACTTTCCACTGCACTTATAGGATATTTTGAGTCGAAACCGGAGAAAATACTGAGCCAATTGATCAAAATGCTTGGGCAATTCCGGCCAAAACTCACTTTCGATGAGCTTTCGGGAGCACCTTCAGTAGAATTATCGCTTCAAACGCAAGCAGAAACGGAGCAAAGTTTGGCTGCCATTTTCAGTTACCTTGCGAAGCAAAAGCAAAGGGTAATTATTGCCATTGATGAGTTTCAGCAGATTACTAATTATCCCGAAAAAAATGTTGAAGCCTTGTTGCGCACCCATATACAGGCGAACAACAACGTAAACCTGATATATTCGGGCAGTAACCGGCGTATGTTGATTTCACTTTTTGACGATTATGCACGTCCGTTTTATCAAAGTACAGGTTTCTTGTTTTTGGAAAAAATCGATCCGGCTCAATACAAAAGTTTTATTTCCAAACATTTCAAAAATGCCAGACGAAAAATATCTTCGGACGCACTCTCATTTATTCTAGATTGGGCACAGGGGCATACATACTTTGTGCAAGAAATCTGCAACCGAGTATATTCGGCAGGAGATACTGCCATTGACATAAAAGATGTGAAGCAGGTAACCTTGCAAATCCTTGAGGAGAGAACCCCTTTATATCAGGTTTACCAAAACATGCTAACGGCATCACAATATGCTCTTTTAAAAGCCATTGCATTTGAGACTAACATTGATAAACCAAACTCTTCTGTTTTTCTGACCAAGTATAAATTAGGAGCTGCCAGTTCTGTAATCCGCTCGCTTGAAGCTTTGGAAACCAAAGATTTAATCTTTTACGAGAACAATATTTATTCATTAACCGATATTTTCCTGATGCGTTGGCTGCAAAGGCAATAAAGCTTGACGGGATTTGCAATCCCGTCAAAAGAGCAGTGGATTTTTAATCCACTTCAACACAAGTAAACTTTAATAAATGCTTCGCCATGGGCATAAAGAATAAAATTGAAGCTGGTTATATATACTTCCTAACGATGACCGTAGTGGACTGGGTTGATATTTTTACACGGGAAGATTACCGTTTTGTAATAGTTGATTCGTTAAAGTATTGCCAAAAAGAAAAAGGCCTTGAAATATATGCCTGGTGTTTGATGTCAAATCATTTACACTTGATAGCCTCAGCAAAGGAAAATGGACAATATAGCTTATCCGACATACTTCGCGATTTTAAAAAATTTACAAGTAAGGCAGTTGTTCAAAAAATCATTGAAATTCCAGAAAGCCGCAGAAAGTGGTTGCTCGACCGTTTTGAATTTGCTGGTCGGTTTAATAAGAAAATCGAGTATTACAAATTTTGGCAAGATGGGAATGAACCCAAGGAAATATATTCATCCGATTTCCTTCAGCAAAAGTTGGCATATATCCATGACAACCCTGTTCGGGCGGGTTGGGTTATAGAACCACAGCATTATAAATATAGTTCAGCCATTGATTATTCTGGTGGAAAAGGATTGATAGATGTGATTTTTGCAGACTAATTTCTTTTCAAATTGTAAATATGAGGATTACAAATCCTTAGCTCTTTGGGTGTGGATTGCAAATCCACACCAGCCTACAAATCCATATCAACTTGCCCAACTGATTCCCTAAATGCCTAATCCAAAGATTTGTACCTTTGCCACCCCAATACCCATAAATGCTTCCATTCGATATTAAACCCGAAAAGGCCGTACTCAT
>CAIRHD010000275.1 GCA_903878265.1 uncultured Bacteroidales bacterium
AGTTACAACCGAAAGTCCCAAACGCGAAATCGAGCGCAACTCAATAATATCGGGAATGTTGGCGACAGCAACTTCGATGGGCGCGGTGATAAAGCTCTCGACTTCCTGCACGGCAAGAGATGGCGCAAGTGAAATTACCTGAACCTGGTTGTTGGTAATATCGGGAATGGCATCAATGGGCAAACGGGTGAGGGAATAACTTCCCCAACCTATTAACGCAACCACAAACAACCCGACGATGAATTTATTTTTTATTGAAAAATAGATGATCCGTTCTATCATAAGTATTTGCTAAAAAAGTTAACATTATGCATTACAAATCCCAGTGCATAAGTACATTACGCAGGAATTACAGTTTTGCTTTGAATGGAAATGTTAAACTATTTTAGGCGGTTGCCAGATGTTGTCGGTTGGATCAGAGAAAAATCCAGTAGAGAGAGGAATATACTGTTTTTCGATAATGGAAAAGCTTTTTAACAGAACCGGCATTTCCTGAAAAATTACTGAAGTAGCACAGCAGTTGCATGTACAAAATGGTGAACAATGGTCGGAATCGTTTTGGTGCTGGCTATCCTGTCCCCCTTGGCCCAAATCGGTTTTATTCATGCAATCATCAACTGACACATCAATGCAGGGAATTGCATTGAGCATCAATACATAAAATGATAGCATTAGGGCGAGGTACTTCATCTATTGGGATAAGGCTGCAAATGTAGAAAAAAAACATTCAAGGATGAGTATAAAAGTGCGGATGCGAGCCGCACACCATAATACCCAAGCATTTTAATAAAAAAGCTGGGCAAGCCTCTTAAAAGGGCAGCCCCGCCAGGTAACCAATCTTGAAATATTGTAAGTTATGGCTTAGGTTTTGAGGCCGATTTGGGGGTATCGTTAACCGAGAAACCCTATTGGGACAGGCGTTTTGGTTTTTTGCTGTTGATAGCTTTAAGCAGGTTTTTGGTTGCTCTCAGTATTTCTACTGGGTTTGATGAACTTTTGATCTTTCCTCTTGTGTCTGCTTTGGTAGTGGATACTAGGTTATTATTGGGTTTATGCTAATTGAATTTTGTACTGATAATGATAATTGGGAAAAGCCATTAAGCTTTGCCAAAAAATGCAGCAATTTTGATTAATAAACTTTTGGCTTTGAGCCCACTCCAAAAGTAGATGGTGTATCTTTAAAAGTCTGTTTTTCGTTTAAAAGGTTTTTGGGGAAAGGCTTCACATTGTCAGTAAAATCCGCCATGAATTATTAAAAACAAAATAAAAACAAATATATCTCAAGCGTTATAAATATTGCGTTCTGCTTCAAACGAAGATAGCCGAAAAAAAATAATATGAGGTTAAAATGAATTCACTGAAGATTCAAATCCACTTTCGCCCTATTTTTCGTACTTTTGCAACGGTAGCAACCTGTTCTATCGTATCCCGGCTTGTCCGCGGGTAAGGAAAGTCAGGACAACAAAGAGCACCATACTTCCTAACGGGAAGGTCTTGCGGCTGAACACCGTGGGAACAGATAGTGCCACAGAAAATATACCGTCGTGCCGCAAGGTGCGATAAGGGTGAAAACGCGGGGTAAGAGCCCACGCCTTGTTGTAGCAATACAGCATGAGGGTAAACCTTATGGGTTGAAAGACCAAATATACCGGGAGTAGCGTTGCGCAAGCAGTTGCTGTAAGGGTTGCTCGCCCGATGCCCGGGGGGTAGGTCGTTAGAGGCCGTTAGTGATAGCGGTCCCAGATAAATGATGGAAGCCGGAAGGCCGGCAACAGGCCCAAAGGAACAGAATCCTGCTTATAGGGTTGTTACCAAAGTGTTGCTTTTGTTGGATGCGCGATGTTCGATGTGGGATGAAGGAAGAAAGGGCAAGACAATTTTCAGAAACGGTTTAATTCGCAATTTTGGGATGCCTTGGCTTTGTTTGCTAATTTTCGAACTGTTTCAACTAATCAGAAATTAAAACACAAAATTAGAATACTATATAAAAAGCATCGCCATGAAAAAAATACTCTTACCAATCGGAATCATACTTGTTTTTTGTGCCCAAACAATGGCACAAGATGTTCCCAACGGCAGTTTCGAAACTTGGACAAGTGGTGAACCTGACAGCTGGAATACATCGAATATGAATATTCTTGGATTGGATTTTACAACAACAACCAAAGATTTGTCGAACCCTCAACAAGGCACAGCATCGGCAAAACTTACTGTGGTTACAAAAAACATCCCATTTATCGGTTCAATTACCATGCAGGGTGCTTTAACGGTTGGTACACTCAATATTGACCCGATTGCTCAAACAGCTTCGTTGACTGGTGGTTATCCGTTTACCGGGATGCCGCAAAAACTGACGGGTTATTTTAAATACCAACCCGTTAACAACGATACCTGCTACTTTGGTTGGGGCCTTACAAAATGGAACAATGGCGTTCAGGACACAATTGGTTATACTGCAATTGATACATTCGGCACTTTTAACTCATGGACTTATTTTGAATTGCCACTCGAATATTTGATTTGGGAAGCACCCGATACCATGAACATCCTTTTTGTAAACTCGAATCCAGCCGATGGACTTGTACATACCGGTACCAAACTTTGGATCGATAACCTAGCTTTTACTTACGGTACAGTCGGCATTGAAGGGGTTACTTTTGCCAAAGGCATAAACCTATATGCCGAATGGAATGCAAAGCAATTGGTGTTGTCGTCAACCTTCGAGAAACAAGAGGATTTAGACATAAGCCTGTTTTCCATGGCTGGGATAGAAATAAACCGGTGGAAACTAACCATGCATATTTCTACAGAGCGACTTGATGTAGGCAACCTTTCGCCTGGCACTTATGTGATCCGCATTTCGTCGGGTAACCACTTGATTGATAGCAGAAAAATCACAATCCTGAACTAAATCTATTTCCTCATTTTTGAGAGTTTGGTATTTCACTGGTTTTTTTTTGACCAGCTGATTTTGTTGTTGTGTAAGAAGAATTCGGGGGATGGCAACCAAGATAGAAAACATCCATTTCGCAAAAATTGTTTCATTTATACTATTCACACCTCTAAAGCGTTTAGTTTTCAACTTATCGTTGTTGATAAATTGAATTTCACCAGTTCAAAACCATTTGTATAATACTGTACCTTTAATCCAGATTTTCAGCTTTACAACATGAATATTCCCCGAAAAGTTAGCATCTCGATGGGCGTACTGATAACAAGCATTTTCATGCAGGTTTCAGCGCAAAAAACAAGCATTTATAACAACCCACAATCCACTTACGATCAGGCAATTGACCTGTATGGCAAGGCTAAATATGGCTCGGCAAAAGTTTTGTTCGATCAGCTTCAATCGGGTGAAAACTCGAACCTGAAAGCCGGCTCACAGTATTATTCGGCATTGTGCGCTTCTCAGCTTTTTCACCCGGATGCCGTTCAGCGTTTTCAGGATTTTATTGAAACATACCCACAAAATGCTCAGGTGAACGAAGCCAATTTTGAGCTTGGAAAGTTGCAAATCAATACTAAGGATTACAGCAAAGCACTCGAAAGCTTCAATAAAGTTGATAAATTTGAGTTAAGCCAAGAACAATTGAACGAATATTATTTTAAAATCGGTTATGCCTGTTTTAAGACAAACGATATGAAAAAGGCCCGCGAAAATTTTGCACTTCTCACCGAAAAGCCCAATAAATTCAATATACCTGCTAATTATTACTATGCTCATATTGCCTATTCAGATAAGAATTATGAAACTGCTCTTAAACATTTTGAGCGTGTTTCTACCGATGAAACTTTCAGCGAAGTGGTTAATTATTACATAGTGCAGATTTATTCGATCCAAAGCCGCTACGACGAATTATTGGCCAAATCCTTGCCTCTGTTAGAAAAAGGAAGCGATAAAAAAACGGCTGAAATTGCCAGGCTTTCTGCCGATGCTTATTTCCATAAGGCTGATTATAAAAATTCTTTGCGATATTTTACCCAATATCTCGACTCGAAGCCTTCTTCCGTTTTGAGCATCGACAATTACGAAATTGCCTTTGCCAATTATCAGAGCGCAAATTATACTCAGGCTATCAAATACTTTCAATCGGTTGCCACGAGCCAGGATTCGCTTTCCCAAAATGCCTATTTCCATCTTGGCGATTGCTACATTAAAACCAATCAGAAACGCTTTGCCTTCAATGCTTTTAATTCTGCTTTCAAAATCAAATCCGACCCCATAATTACAGAGGAAGCCCTTTTTAATTATTCTAAATTAGCTGTTGAGCTTTCGTATAACCCATACAATGAAGCCGTTAATGCATTGCAGGATTATCTGGCCAAATACCCCGAATCTATCCGCCGTGATGAACTTTACGGATATTTGGCAGATTTGTACCTTTTGACCAAAAACTATAAAAATGCGCTCACCAGCATTCAACAAATAAAAAAACGCAATGCCCGCCTCGATGCAGCTTACCAACGCATAGCATATTACCGTGGAATAGAAGTATTTAACGAAACCGATTATGCCGGTTCCATCTTGCTTTTTGCTCAAGCGAGGGAACTTACATCCGATAATTCGATTAAAGCTTTATCCTCCTATTGGACAGGTGAAGCATATTACCGTACAGCACTCTGGGACAAGGCTATAGATGCTTTTACAAAATTCCAGTTGACTCCGGGTGCATTGAACCAAACCATCTTCAACACTGCCAATTACAGCATCGGTTATTGCTATTTTAAGAAAAAAGAATATTCAACGGCTTCTAACAGCTTTCGCAAATACCTAGCCGATAAGAAAACATATCCGAAACTGGCGGGCGATGCCAACCTCCGTTTGGGCGATTGCTTTTTTATGGAAAAAGAATACGCCGCTTCGGTTGAATATTATCAAAAGGCAGTTGCTGCACATATTACCGATGCCGATTATGCCATGTATCAGGCTGGTATCTGTTATGGCGTTCAGGGTGATATGGAAAACAAGGTGGCCACCTTGCGTAAAATGCTTACAACATACAGCAAATCAGCTTATACTGATGATGCTTTATACGAAATTGGAACAACTTTTAATGTTATTGATCGCGATAAAGATGCGCTTGAGTATTTCCAGCGGGTGGTAAAAGAATTTCCAAGTAGTACTTATGTAAAGAAATCTTTGCTGAAAACCGGACTTATTTTCTTCAACCAAAACCGCGATGAAGAAGCGCTTGCTATGCTCAAACGCGTCGCAAAAGATTATCCGGGTACGCCTGAATCAAAAGAAGCATTAGGAAGCGTAAAAAGCATTTACATGGAAATGAACCAAGTGGACGAATATGTTGAATTTACCAAACTGGTTCCACAGGCAGATGTATCGCGCTCGGAACAAGATTCGCTTACTTACATTGCAGCCGAAAACCAATATATGAACGGCAACTGCGAAAAAGCTTCAGAAGGGTTTGCAAAATATATAAGCAAATTCCCAGAAGGTGCTTTTTTGCTACAAGCTAATTTTTATAAAGCTGAATGCGATTTCCGTGGACAGCGGTTCGAGCAGGCTTTGGCAAATTATACTTCTATAATCGGCCAACCTCGTTCGCGGTTTACTTCAAAATCAGCAGCAAGGGCAGCGCAAATCCAACACCAGCGCAACAACTACCAAGCCGCAATCGAAAGTTATATTCTGCTCGAAGAAACTTCTGACCAGACTGGAATGATGATGGATGCTGTTGCGGGACAGATGCAATGTAATTACGGGTTGAAAAACTTTGGGCTTACAATTCAATCGGCTCAAAAACTGCTTGCTCTCGATAAACTTCCCGAAAACCTGGCTGCCGAAGCGCATGTAACCATTGCTCGCTCCGCTTATGCCTTATCCAACCCTAATCTGGCCCGGAAGGAATTCGCGGAAACTATCAAACTTTCGAAAAACGAGATGGGAGCCGAAGCAAAATATATGCTGGCATTGTTGGAATTTGAAAATGCGAAGTATGACGATTGCGAGAAGACAGTTTTTGATTTATCCGAAAACTATGCTTCGTATGATTTTTGGGTTGCTAAAGGTTTCCTACTATTAGCTGATGTGTATGTTAAAAAAGGAAATACTTTTCAAGCTAAACAAACTTTGCAAAGCATTATAGATAACTATGAAGGGCAAGATTTGGTGGATATCGCAAAGGAGAAGTTGGCCGGGGTTGGAGAGTAGAGGAAGTGAATAGTAATAGCGAAAAGTGAACTATTGAAATGCATCAAAACTAAACTTTCAAGAGCAATGATAATCACAAAACATAAAATCACAATTACCGCTTTGGGTTTTATTTTAGCAATGGCATTTTCGGCTGGAGCATTTGCGCAAGTCAAAACCTATAACGAAGAAATTACGGTTGTTGCCCCATTCGACCCAATAATTCCTGATGCATTCAAAATTAGCCAGAACCCGGTTGCCGACGATACACTTAGTTCGGTTCCGATAATGAACTATTCAATAATGCCGCGCATTGCCTCTGTTAAACCTGTAATCGAACCTTTGCCCGCCGTTAAATTGGTTGCCGAACCTCTTTCTAAACTCTACCGCAATTACCTTCGGGGTGGCGTTGGCAATTATTCGGCTATATATGGCGAGCTGTTTATGAGTTCTTTGCGTTCGAAGCAATACTTGGCATCCTTCCGGCTCAAACACCAGTCTGCTGCCGGAAAAATTGCTGATTATGGGCCACCAACCAATAGCCGGAACGAAGCCGAAATTGCCGCTTCAAAATATTTTGGGGAACATACACTCACCGGAAATTTATACTATACCCACGATGGATTGCACCTTTATGGCTATAAACCAGCCGATTATCCCGATACAGTTATCGAAAAGGATGATGTGAAACAGCACTATTCAACAGTTGGTGTTTCAACTTCTTTCGGTAGCAACTACAAAAGCACTGATAAGCTTAACCATTCCTTTGGGCTTTCTTACTATCATTTAGCTGGAATGTATGAAACCACCGAAAACAATGTGAAGTTTACTACAACACTCGATAAACGAATGGATTTGTTCAAAATCGAGAAAGCTCAGGTGATTGGCATTACTGCAGGGTACAACTTCTTGAATCAGAATGATTCCCTTCTCCATTTCAACTCAGGAATTTTTCTGTTAAACCCATTCATCAAGGCACAGATAAACGAATACAGTTTTATGGCCGGCTTCAAACTGAATATTGCCACAGATTCGGTTACCAAAGCTCACTTTTATCCGGTTGCTGAGGCAAGGCTCGAACTTATCCCCAATGCACTGAAACTTTATGCAGGAATCAGTGGTGGGATGGAACGCACCTCTTTACAGAATATCACTGAACAAAATTTATTTGTAAGTTCGGTATTACCATGGAATTATGTGTATGATAAATTCAATATTTATGGAGGGTTTCAAAGCAATATCAGCCGTAGCTTCAATTTTAATGGCAGTGTTTCGAGCAGTTCGTACGAAAATTTTCCGCTTTTTGTTACCGATACCAATGCGTATTTACTGAATAGCTTTACTTTGCTTTACGACAACATTAGCACAGTAAAACTGAAAGGCGAACTGGAATTTATCAAGTCGTCGCACCTGCGCCTTGCACTCAATGGAACCTACACCCATTATAAAACCGATGGTCAGCTTCATGCTTGGTATAAACCTGATTATGAGTTTGAGTTTACCGGTAGGTACAATTTGCAAGATAAGATTGTATTAACCGCCAAAGCCACAGTAAATGGTCCCGTTTGGGAATTGGTGCCTGTTGTTTTACCTGGTCCAAAATACAATATGGTAGCCACGAAACAACTTAAAGGCTGGGCCGATATAAACCTTGGCGTCGAATACCGCTTTACCAAGGCACTTTCTTTTTGGATAAATTTCAATAATATCACCAACAGCAAATATAACCGATGGTACAATTACCGATCGTATGGTATTAACTTGATGGCTGGGGCAAGTTATTCGTTTTAAGTGTTATTGGTTGATGAAAGGGCCCCGTGATAACGTTTCTCAAAGCTCACTAAGTTTATAATGTTGATTAACAATTTATTGTGAGTTCTTGTGTCAAGGTATGTTTGTGGCATTTCTTCATTTTACGATTTTCGGAAAGGAACTCCATTTTCCAATTATCACTCCCAAGTAACCACCGCCAATCGTTTCCGGCCGTCCATCCGTATTTTTAATGAATTATCGAACCTTACATGCCGGAAAAAATCCGTTTTATTTATGAGTTTCTGTTTTTTCAACAAATCATAATCTATAAAGCTGCTACTTAACTCGGGCAGAACAGAGAAATATCCGACATTCATGGAAGTAACATTATGGAAAAAATGCGATCCAGATGATGCATCTAACGGATATCCTTCGAGGCTGGTTTCAACAATGGTTTTTGCATTGCTTATTTGTGGCCAATTTACCGGTATCCCAATCCATCGGTCGCGGGTGCCCCATCGGCCGGGAGCAATTAGTATATATTTCCGTCCTTCTTTTTTCATGATTTGGTTAAGCTTTTCAATTTCGAGCACCATTTCCCTTGTTTTACTCTTATCAAACTCATCTTTATCAATATAAATCACATCCCTAATATCTGAAACCAAACCATTTCCCATTCCTTTTTCTGAGTAAAGTACGATTTCGTCGCGTTTTATATCCTCCATATTTACCTGATAATCAAGCTCCGCCCCTATCAGCGGTTTAATCTGCAAAAGGTAAAAAGTAGTTTTGTAATCGGCATCACGGGTAAGGTCAATTGCAAATTCTATTTCCACAGGAGTACCCATTGCCTCTTTCACAATATCAAGTACGGTTTCAATGGTTTTTGCCATGGGGCAATATTCGTATTTCAAAACGTTGCTGAAGTTGATAACCCGTGGCCCTGGTGTTGTTATTCCAGGAACAAGCCGCTGATTGTCACGATCGTAAACCGAAGCCAAATGGCGCATGGTTCCATGGCTCTCGGCAACATCAATATCCATTTCGCGCAAACCAGCCATCTCGCCTTCCAGCAGATTTACATCACTTTTGGCAAGATCGACAGCCAAAAATTTGATTTGCGAATTTTTATATAAATCCTGTGGCGTCAGGATTTCAACCGTTGGATAAATGGGCGAAAAACGGTAAGCGCTTCCACCATCCACAACAAACTTACCCAACCCAAGAGCTGCTATAGCAAAACCTTCTTCGGGCTTCATGTGAGCAAAAGGATAATAATTATAGGATTGTGCAACCCCGCTAATATGCGGATAATACACATCATCATACTGATTACCAACAACTTCCTGAACAACAATTGCCATTTTCTCTTCGTCGAGTTTGTAATTTATCGCTTCGATATATCCGCGGGCTTCGGGGGAATAAACCGAGGCATAAACCAATTTAATGGCATCCATCAATTGAGTTAACCTAACGTTAATATCGGCATGGTTATTCGGAAGTAGATACGTTTCAAAGATCCCTGCAAAAGGTTGTGAGAGCGAATCTTCGAACATACCTGATGACCGCACAGCAAGAGGTTTACTTATCAGCTTTAACAGAACCCTCAACCGGCGAATCAAGGTGTCGGTAAGCACGCTCGATGTAAATAGTTTTTTAATTTCATCGTAGTTTTCAAAATCAATGATTTTTTCCCTGATCCTGTTTCGTTCGATAAAATATTCAAACTCATCGGTTCCAATTACCGAAGTACGTGGCGAACGGATGTTGATATCAGGAATGTGCTTGTTAAAATCGTAGTTGTAAATAAGTGTGTTTATAAAAGCCAATCCCCTACCCTTTCCGCCCAAAGATCCTGGTACAAGGGTAACAACATTGTGTTCATCCAGAAGTGCCGATTCCTCGAATGGGATTACTTTGCCTTTATCCTGTTCGTTCCTAAATTGCCGGATAACATCGATAAGGTATTCCCTAAGCTGGTCAACACTTTTAAAATCAGTTACTTTGGCTGGGTTTATTATTTTGGCGACCTGTATTTCGCCACGCGCCATAAGCCAAAGTGAAAAATGGTCTTTACGGGCATGATAAATCAGGGATTCGTCGGGGATTGTGCGCAGGTTATTTTCAAATTCACGCAGCGATTTGGCAACGGCAATCTGAGTACCATCTTTATCGCGGTAAATAAAATTACCAAAACCAAGGTAATGCGTAATAAAACTCTTAAAATCCTGTGATAAACTATCAGAATTTTTGTCAATAAATGTTGCCCTTAAATCATAGGCACGGCTAGCATTTTCGGGGTCGGAAGATTGGATAATGACCGGTAGATCGATATGCGATTCGCGCACAAAACTCACCAAATCGAAACCTGCACCACCGTATTCTTTTCCATTCCTGCTAAAGGTTACATCGGTAATAAGGCAGAGCAAATAGTCCTGATAATCGTTTATGATTTCGACAGCTTCCTCGTAATTTGCAGCCAATAAAATTTTTGGCCTCGCCCTGAGCCGCAACACTTTATACAATTCATCGGAACTCACATCGTCAATTATCCGGCGTGTTTGATCCATCACAATGCCATATAGAAGCGGCAAGTAGCGGGAATAATATTGCGGGCTGTCCTCAACAAGCAGCAGTACCCTTACCAAACCAACACGGGTATCGTTTTCGACATTGATTTTATCCTCAAGCAATTTGATCATGGCAAAAAACACCTTGCTTTCGCCGTTCCAAACAAAAACCCTGTCGATATTTTTGAAACGTTCGCTCACCGAAGTAAAATAGGCCACATCCGAATTGTTGTTAAGCAAGGCGAAAATTGGGATGTAGGGAAACTCCTTCCTTATCTGCGCCGAAATGCTCACAGGCAAGGTTTTATCAACGCCTACCATAAAAATAACAAGATCGTAATGCTTGGCATTTAGTTGTATTATAGCTTCTTCAACCGACGAAACACCAGTTATCCTTGGCACCGAAGTGAGGCTGAGTTGGTGGTATTCGCCCAATACATACTCCGAAAAACGCCCCTCTTTCTCAATGGTGTACGCATCGTAAAGGTTTGCGACCAGCAATATTTCTTTCACCTTGAACGGTTGCAAATCGTGATAAACATCACGGTCGTAATTGTTTTTATTCAGGAACCGTTGAAGCAATTGTTTGCCGGTAATTGGTATTTCGCATTGCTGGGTTTCTGCGCTTTTGCCTTTATCGGTAACACGTGTCCTTTTAAGCAATTCCCTGGCTGCAATACTGTTAACATAACCAGTAATAGCGCTTGCCAGGTTGGCTATCAGGTGACGTTCTTCTTTTAAGAATGGGCCTTCGTCGAGATGGACAAATTCCATTGTATAAAAAATATCGATGAAACCTGTACCGCCGTCAATTGATTCGAAACTTTGCCGTTGCAACCATCGCGATTCAACAAAGCCTGGGGAACGGTATTCTTTGCCCCTGAAAACAATCCGGCACGCTGTAAATTCAGGATATTGCCAGGCATTTGGCAATAATTTCGCCAATTGCTGCAAAGTTTCGTCAATCGGTTTGCCTTCGCGCAGAATGTCGTTGGTTTGATTGATAGCGGCTAATTCTTTCAAACGCTCCGTACGTTCTAAAATTAGCTTCTTTATCTCGTGGGGGTCGGTAAAAAGTTCAGAATCTTGTGTCATTGTATCTATTAACTTGGGATTGAATTCAGGTTAACAAAATTGAGCAAAAATTTGATACGAATTCGTGGTGTGAAGATATTAATTGGTTTATAAATAATTCAGGCAATAGCTTTTTTTGAAGTAACTTTGCCTGACCCTGAATTATACTATTGCCTGGTAAAAAGTGGAAAAAGTGGAAATACAAAGAAGCTTGTGTCTATCCATCTGTATATGGAGCATTCTTGCAATTCTCTCCAACTCTCTACATGGTCAAACCTGCGACACGATTTGTAACTGGGATGGCAAAACCCAAAACTGGGTTGTATTTGCTGGTGGCTCTCAAGTGGTGCCTAACCCTCACAAGGATAGCATCAACCTTTCCGCACATTGTTTTGATGTAGTTTCCAGCTCCGATTTGTATGATTTGATGTTCTATGATATGCCTGAGCCAGCAAATTTTGAAATATATCCAATATATAATCTCAAAATTTACGCACCTTCGGGCGGTGGAAATGTAGTATTGAAATTTGAGAACAGCACCAATACTGCTTCGCAGGAAATCCTGTTGCCCACCATCCCAGGCAAATGGAATAACCTGGAATTTAATTTTGCAGGACTTACTTGCCCGAACTTTACCCGAATGGTTGTTTTTTTTGATATTTTAGGAACCAGTGCAGGTAAACATTGGTATATAGATGATATTTCAAAGGAAACTCCTACAACTGTTCAACTGCAATCGAACCTTCCAATAGTAGTGATAAATACTTCCGGCATTTCAATTCCTGACGAGCCAAAAATTACCGCGAGAATGGGTATTATCGATAATGGGACAGGAAACATCAACAATATCAACGATTTTTTCAACGGTTATAATGGTTTTATTGGCATAGAAACAAGAGGGCAATCCACTCAAATGTTCCCAAAAAAATCGTATGCTATTGAAACACGTGATAGTACCGGTGAAAACCTTGATGCATCTTTACTTGGAATGCCAGCAGAAAATGATTGGATTTTATATGCCCCTTATACTGATAAGTCGATGCTTCGTAACGTTGTAACATTTGAAATGGGGCGAAAAATGGGCAGATATTGTACACGCACCATCTATTGCGAATTGGTAATCAACAACGATTATCAAGGCGTTTATGTGTTAGAGGAAAAAATCAAGAAGGACGAAAACAGGGTCAACATCGCAACTTTAAATCCGGATGAAATTTCGGGGGATGACCTCAGCGGTGGGTATATTTTGAGTGTGGATAAACTTCCTTTGGGCTTTCAGTACGGTATTGACGGCTGGAAGTCTGGTCCTTCGCCCGCCTATCCCAATGCTATGGATATCACATTTCAGTATTATTATCCGAAAGTTGATGAAATAGTTTCTCAGCAACGCAATTACATCAAAAATTATATTACAACCGCCGAAAACACGCTTACTGGAACCAGTTTTTCGAATCCTGAAACTGGCTATAACAAGTATTTTGATGTGGCTTCTTTTGTCGATTTTATGCTCCTGTGCGAAATATCGAAGGAAGTGGACAAATATAGATATAGCACTTATTTTTATAAAGAAAAGGATAGCGATGGCGGGAAATTGTTTGCCGGCCCAGCTTGGGATTTCAATCTTGGGTATGGAAATGTTGATTACTGGCCTATGGGAATTGATTATACAGATTGGCTCTACACAAATGTAGAAACCCATGCAGCAAGCATAATGTTCTGGTGGAAACGGCTGAATGAAGATGCCTATTTTCGTAATCTGGCCAAAACACGATGGGTTAGCCTTCGCGAGAACGAGCTAAGCGATGCTAAAGTCACAGCCGTTATTGATTCCATCCTGGTACTTACCGATGAGGCCAAAGATAGGAATTACCAACGTTGGCCGATACTGGGGCAGTATGTGTGGCCCAATTATAACTGGCAATACAACACTTATAAGGATGAAGTGGCCTATTTTGAAAACTTCCTTTTCAACCGTCTGGATTGGATGGACAGCCATTTTACAGGGAGTATTCTTCAGCCTTGGGTAAACATTTCGGCTGATGCCAACAAGATAAAAATGAATTTATATGGTGATTATTTTAGCAACCCCGTTTTGGCAAATGACAATTTTACGCTTAACGATGCCCCCGCCGGAATGTATATCCAAAGTGTGGAATATCATAATGCCTCTGAATGTTTATTGATAGTATCGTCAGATCTTACTGGTTTATCCAACATTTCTATTACTCTCTCCGAGAAAACAATAAACACTTATCAGGATTTAACAAGCAATAAACTGTCCTCAATAGGTTTTGGTGACAATTTAGTTCTGACGCCCGAAATAAAAGTATTTGAAGCTAATAATCAGATTCATATAAGGTGTAATCGACCAGAATTATTACCTGAACAATTTGAAATCCTTAATGTAGCAGGTCAAAATCTTGGCATTTCTAAAATAGATAAAATCCCAGAAAATAGTATATCCCACCATCTGCCTCCTGGGTTCTATTTTATTGTATTTAACTTGCAAAATAAGCACGAGGTTCACCGTATTGCTGTAGTAAATTAGTGTAAAACAGTAATGAAAATCAAAATACCAATTATTGTTCTCCCTTCACACACAGCTCTATTTCAGACGAATACGGGTAGAACTTCCATAATATTTATCCTCCATACTTATCAATTTCAATTTTCATTCATTGCTTCTCCTCCAAACAGCCAATGCTGGCTGGCTTCATATACTTTTGTCCTTGTGAACAATGGTTGCAAAGCATCCGCAGAAGTGGTTCAAAGCCCACTGTAGCAGTATTTGTAAAAATACAAATATTCCTTGTCGATACAAGATAAATGTACAATATGTTAACTTGAGTAAAAACATATGCAAAAATCGGACACCGATTTGGTATCTTGAATAGTGGGAATTAATGAAATAAAAGGGATTTGCCTAAAAGCAAAAAACCGCTAACTTGTTGAATATTAGCGGTTTTTGTATTGTTTGTGAGATAAGTGGCGGTCCGGACGGGAAGCCGACAACATAAGCCTATGAAGTTGTTTTTTAGTTCTTTACATTGTATCCATTTTGTTTTGGTAGATTCTAAGTAGATTATCTATTTGTTTGAATTGAAAAAGCTTGTTGTTAATGGAGTCGCTAACCATAAAAAAAGCAAGTTTATTTATACTGTTTTTAATTACTGCTCCTTACCCGTTTTTAATTGTCGCTCCCGATTCCAAGTTCCTGACTAAAATATTAATGCTGGATATTTGCTTTTCAAGCATTCCCATCAGCCTATTATTTTGTACTAAAAGTACTTCAACTTTTTCCGCATCGGTTAGTCTCTTATATTCTACTCCATCCAGAACAAAGCTTGAGTTTGATAAGTAGTTAGCCGAAGATTTTGGCTCTTCCAGAACTTCATCTATTATAACTCCGCGCCTTAACCATTCCGGATCAACTTGCAAAAATTCTGCAAGTTTTTTCATGTTTTTTCGATGTGGAATGCAATTATGTTTTAATATTCGACTAATAACAGACTCATCAACGCCTGATTCTTTAGCCAAATGTGCTGGTATGTATCTTTTTTTATTTAATAAATCCTGCAATCTTTCGCCTATTTCGCTCATATTCAGAATTATAAATTTATTTTAAATAAAAGTTGCATTTATCTTGCATTTGTATTGCATTAATCTTTTACTTTGTCGCAACATTTCAACAAAGATACAACAAATTCAAAAGTTTTGTCATGACAATCGAACAATTAAAAGAAAAAATTCAATATGGAGATTACCAAACATTAGCTAAGGTGCTTGGTATATCTGCCGATGCAGCTAAAATGAGATTCTTTCGGGGAGATGAAAAAACTGCAAATGTTTTGCAAGAAATTATCGCAATGCGCGAAAATCTTATTTCATTGCACCGTACTACAGAAAAAGTATAATCCTTAAAGCCATGAACGAGATCCAAACCCTTATCGAAATCGGCCTCCGAACAAATGAATTGCTTGATGCTTTGCTTCAAAAGCAAACCGGCCCCAGCATGGTAAAAGTGCAAGAAGCAGCCCGCATACTTAGCATGAGCCCTGCAACCATTAGAAGCATGTGCGAATCGGGAATAATAAAAGCCACACTGATAAGTAAAAATGCCAAAAACAAACATTGGGTAATCAATATACACCAAGCCCGGGAGGATCTGACAAAAGGTGGATACCTACAACTAATTGTTGAAAAACACAAACGCGCCTCCAAGCGTGGTGCTGTTTGCAAACTAAACCTGAACCAGCAATAAATTACAACTCCTCATTGATCAACAATACAATAAAACCCACGAATAATTGAACCAGGACTATTATAACAAGTTGAAATTAAAAAAATCAGATACATGCACCTCCCACAATAACCCTTAACCAATGAGCAAGAAACGATCCTTCCTCCTCAAATATTCAATAATCGAAAACGAAATTGAATATCCCCGCGAATTCGTGGTAAATCAAGTTGTGAATAAAATACAAGCAGAAAATAAACTCCGCGCTTTATGCAGTACTGAAATCATAATCACTTCTAATACCGAAATTTTATGAACGCTTTTATCCTGGGATCAATCCCGCTCATAACCCTAAATAAAAAATATTTGGAAATCGCTGCTACTAATTTAATGATGCTTCGCGATCATACTCCCGACCTGTCCGAAATTGATGCTTTCAATAAGGAAATCAATACCCTTATTTCGTTGGTGGATCAATGCGAAGCCGTACTCAAAAACATGGAGGACTGATAATGCAGGCATACCTCGTTAATCCCGTTGGCTTCGGCTATATAGTCCTTTTGCCCAAATCAGAGGCATCTTTCTGGAGCAGGAATACTGCCGGTAAATTCTGTGAAGCTCAAATGACAGACTACATCCAAACCGATCTGCGCAAATACGTGTAAAAAGCCGACTTTCAGGAAGGCTTATACAAAACCTTCCGCAAATTCAATGCTTTGGAACATCTCAAACGATATGTTCTGACACAACAAATACAATCACTCCCGGAACTGGCAAACCAGGTGCTGGCATTGAAACCAGAACTCATGGCTATTATCCCATCCATTAAACACCCCTGCCATCAAACATCCAATCTACAGGTTGATAACCTGATTTGGTTATGTATTCGCATTCGTAAGCAATTCAAAACTCTTTCAGTTATGATTAATAGACACGAAGAACCAGCGAATCAATTGTAATGTAATGAAACTTTATTTTCGGCACAAAACCGGGTAACCAAAACCTGTAATGTTTATGTCAAACAAAAAAGAGGGTACTCAAACTTTTCAACTTTTTCATTCCTTCTGATAGGGTTATTAAACCGTGTCCTGAAATCATAATGACTTCAAAATTCAACCAAAATCATGAAAGCGCAACCTCATAACTATAAC
>CAIRHD010000276.1 GCA_903878265.1 uncultured Bacteroidales bacterium
AAAATACAGGAAGAATCGCTTTATTACGAACACCTGAAACATACCGGTGAATTGCCGATTATGGGTGTAAATACTTTCCTTTCGAGCAAAGGTTCGCCCACTATAATCCCCGAACAGGTAATACGCGCCACCAAAGCCGAACAGGAATACCAGATTGCCATGCTGGAACAATTGCACAAAACATGGCATTCCGAAAGCCTTGAAAAAACCATGAATTTGCGCGCACAAGCCCTTACCGGCGGCAATTTATTCGCCGGATTGATGGAGGCTGCCAAATATTGTTCGCTAGGTCAGATTACAAAGGCCTTGTTTGAAGTTGGGGGGCAGTATAGGAGGAATATGTAAAGGATGTGGGATTTCGGATGGTGGATGTTTGAAGGCTACTATTTTGTAACCCAGTAGCCAGTATATCAAAATAGTATGTTGGAGTCACCGGTTAGGCTGAAAACTTGTAATTTTGAAAAAAAACAAAACCATGGAAACAATCAGCATAGAAATATTAAATCCGAAAGCAAGGCAATTGTTGCAAGATTTGGCTGATTTGAAATTGATTAACATTAAGCCCAAACCGACATTTAAAAGCTTACTTGGAAAATTGCGACAGGATTCAGATCAGGTACCATCACTTGAGGAAATCACGTTGGAAGTTAAAGAGGTTAGGCAAGCAAGAAATGCAAAAAAAGCATAGGATAATTATAGATACCAATATTTGGATTCACTTTCTGATAACCAAGCAATTTGCTTTTCTTGATGGGTTGTTGGAGAATGGGAAAGTCCGTCTTATTTTTAGCGAGGAATTATTATCTGAATTTATCGATGTTGTAAAACGGCCTAAACTTAGAAAGTATTTTTCAGACGATGATCTGACAATGTTATTGGAATTAATCGAACATTATGCTGATTTTATCTCAATTAATTCAAATGTAAAAGTTTGCCTCGATGAAAATGACAATTTCTTATTATCACTTGCCAAGGATAGCTCGGCCAATTATTTGATTACTGGCGACAATGATTTGCTGGTTCTCAACCAATTTGAGAAAACCCGGATTATTACGATTGCTGAGTATAAATTGATTTAAAGGTTTGATAGCTACCGCCTTCTGGATTCCTACAATATTTGTTTAGTTTGCTAATTTGTCGTAGGACCAAGAATTTTCTAATTTCAAAACCGCATTTCCGGGATTTCGCCTTCCACAACCAGATTGCCTTCGGTAGCTTTTTGTATTTCTTCAACCGAAACACCCGGAGCCCTTTCCACCAATTTAAACCCGTTTTCGGTAACATCAATTACCGCCAAATCGGAAACAATACGTTTTACACATTTTATGCCGGTTAATGGCAATGTGCACTTTTTCAAAAGTTTAGATTCTCCATCCTTGCTACAATGTTGCATGGCAACGATTATATTCCGTGCCGAAGCCACCAAATCCATCGCACCACCCATACCTTTTACCATTTTGCCAGGTATTTTCCAGCTTGCAATATCGCCTTGCTCGGTAACTTCAAAGGCACCCAAAACAGTCAGGTCAACATGGCCACCACGTATCATGGCAAAGCTCATCGACGAATCGAAATACGATGCTCCGGGAATAACGGTAACCGTTTGTTTTCCGGCATTTATCAAATCGGCATCCACCTCATCAGGATACGGAAATGCGCCCATTCCCAAAATCCCGTTTTCAGATTGTAGCGTTACTTTCATCCCTTCCGGAATATAGTTCGCAACAAGGGTTGGTATTCCTATTCCAAGGTTTACATAATATCCATCGTGCAATTCCTGTGCTATACGTTGTGCTATTTGTTCTTTTGTGAGTGGCATGGGGGTGGTGGTTGGTTATTGGTGATTAGTTATTGGTTAATTGTTTTTGGTTATTGGGAAACGATTAGTGAGAAATGGTTATCAGGAAAGTTTGACAAAAAATGTGCTTTAATGTGCTATCTCCTCTTCTTCCTTCTCCTTGTCTCCCTTCTCCCTGTCTCCCTGTCTCCCTTCTTCCTGCCTCCCTTCTCCCTGCCTCCCTTCACCCTGTTTCCCTTCACCCCGTCTATTCTTGTCATCTCATTACACACGTTCCCTAACGGTTACCCGTTCAATCCTTTTTTCGTAAGCAGCTCCCTGAAAAATACGTTGGACGAATATGCCAGGTGTGTGGATAAAATTCGGGTCGAGGGTTCCGGCAGGTACAAGTTCTTCAACTTCGGCAACGGTAATTTTTCCTGCCATGGCCATGGGATGATTAAAGTTGTTGGCTGTTTGTTTATAGATTAGGTTTCCTAAAGTATCTCCTTTCCAGGCTTTTACAAATGCAAAATCGGCCTCCAATGCAGTTTCCAAAAGGTGGGGTTTGCCATTATATATCCTTATTTCTTTTCCTTCGGCAACTTCGGTACCAGCACCTGCCGGGACAAAAAACGCAGGGATCCCAGCACCGCCTGCACGGCAACGTTCAGCAAGTGTTCCTTGAGGGATCAATTCCACCTCAAGTTCACCGCTCAATAATTGGCGCTCAAATTCCGAATTTTCGCCAACATACGACGAAATCATTTTTTGTATCTGCTTGTTTCGCAATAGAATACCAAGTCCAAAATCATCAACTCCGGCATTGTTCGATATACAAGTCAAGCCTTTAACACCACTATCAAGAAGTGCATTTATAGCGTTTTCAGGAATCCCACAAAGGCCAAAACCTCCAACCATCAAGGTCATGCCATCTTCTACACCGCGAATTGCATCAGCAGCATTTTTAAATACTTTGTTCATTTTATTTTAATTTTTCCTTGTTCATAAAATGGATAAACCCTTGTTCCGTACTTTAAAATCGGCTTATGAAAGTACAACTTTTTTGATATTCCGCACCGTGACTGTGTTGATTTTTCGGAAAACAATCTGCAACCTTATTTTTTCAACTTTCCACTGAAAAATTCACCGACTACTTCGTTAAACCTATCCATATAATCAATTAGCGTTGAATGGCTTGAATTCGGCAAAATCCACAAAAATGCGCCTGGTATGGATTGGGCAATAAGCATGGTGTGCTGAGTCAGGATTATATCGTGGTCGCCACCAATAACCAACGAAGGGCATTTAATTTGGCCCAATTGCCCAAGTGTAATTTGCGGTTGGAAACAGTCAAGTTTTATAAGTTTTCGGGTATTGACGATATCCGGAGTTTGGGGTTCCTTTCCTAATCTATCGTAAAAATCCATTCCCCATGTATAATCTGCTGCGTTAATAGCCGTACTGTCAGGCCATAAATTTGCGCCGGTAATTGCCAGTTTTTTTACTTTCGAGGGATGGCGGATGGCAAGCAACAAACCATTTATGCCCCCATCGCTCCAACCCAGAACAAAGCAGGAGTCTAGGTGGAGGTAATCGAGCAGATCATTAAAATCGTCGGCCATCATTTCGAAGCTCAATGAATCCTGAATATCAATGGATTTGCCCTGCGCCCGGCTGTCAACTGCAATTACTTTATATTTCTCAGAAAAATAAGGGATTTGGTTCGAAAAACTGCTAATGGAGCCACCATTGCCATGAATCATAAGTAAGGGTTCGCCCTGCCCATAAATTTTGTAATACATTTTAATCCCACGAATATCGGCATATTTTCCGGCTGCCTCATTATTGCCATAAATATTGGTTTGATTTGAACCCGAAACTGGTGTTTGTGAATGGGAAAATGCAGTTACCAAGAGCAACCAAGCCATTAAAACAATTTTCTTCAAATTTAGCATCGTCAAATTTATTGATGTTTAAAAACTTCAGTTGAAAAATGCCTTGCCTCATGCAAAGCCTTTTCAACTATATTGTGTGAAATTTGGTTTTGTTCGCACCAATCAATAAGCCTAAGAGTATCGAGGTTTCCAAGTAATTCGTAACCTGTCATGGGGCATCCGCCAAAGCCGCCCAATGCACCCTCAAAATTCCGAATCCCGGCACTCCAGGCGGCTTCAACTTTTGGTTGCCAGTCGTAAGGTTTGGAGTGTAAGTGAATCCCCAATTTTGATTCGGGAAATGAATTTATCAATAATGAACATAGCCTTTCAATATTTCCGGGCGTTCCTTCACCAGTTATATCCGAAAAAACCAGGTTACGGATGCCTGCATTGTAAAGTTTTTCCACTTCTTGTAACACAATTTCGTCATTCCATGCATCGCCGTAAGGATTGCCAAAAGCCATTGTAACATAAACCCTTAGTTCCTTCTGCGATAGTTCACAAATATCGCGCAAATCCAAAACGGTTTGCCAGGCCAATTCGGGGGTTGTGTTCAGGTTTTTTTTCAGGAAACTGCCCGAAACGGAATAAGGAAAACCCATAATTTTGACTTTGCTTTCCAACGCTGATTGGTTGGCACCTCGTACATTCCCAACTATTCCCATCATTTTTGAAGCAGAACCCGAAGGGTTTAACAAAGAAATCACTTCGGAAGTATCGGCCATTTGTGGCACTGCTTTTGGCGATACAAAGCTTCCAACATCCACACATTCGAAACCACATTTTAACAACAAATTGATATACTGTGTTTTGGTAATGGTTGGAATAAAACCGGTTAAGCCTTGCATGGCATCGCGAGGCGTTTCGGTGATGAAAATGGTTTCCTTGGTTTTAGTCATTCTGGATTGAGGAGATTGATGGGGTTGATGGGATTGATGTTTTCAGATGTATTTAGTATCAGTTGCCAATCTTTTTTCTCAAACTGCTGAGCATTTTTACTAATTCAAGACTTTCAGCATACAAGATTTTTATCCGCTCATTATCAATCAATTTCGTTGTAATTATTAAATCGAGCCACATTTCAGCCTCATCAGCCTCTTCGACAGAAATTGATAATTTGCTGAAGAATTCTGCTTTTGAGCGGCCTCTCAATGCTGCCCGAAAATTTGCATAAGTTGAAGTCCCGGCTTTGGTAAGTTGATAATTCAACATACGGGATCTCGCACTATCAGAAAATTCAGCTGATAATTCTAGGATATTGCAGGCAAATGCTTTTAACCTATCCCGTATTTTTATCTTATATCCGATCCACTCATCTTTTTCCATAACGCTTTATCTGAGCGTTTAATTTCAAAAATCAAAATTCAGAGTTGTATTGACTTTATTGAGTTTTAAAACAATTGACAAAGTTTTAACCAGACAAAATATTTAAACAAAACTTCCCCTTCAGGTTTATCCAAAATTAATCTCATCAATCCCTTTCAATCTCATTAATCCCTTTCAATCTCATCAATCCCTTTCAATCTCATCAATCCCCTCAATCCTAACATCCTATATACCTCGAAATCACCATTCTCTGTATTTCCGATGTACCTTCGCCAATTTGTAGTAAGCGCTGGTCGCGGAAAAAGCGTTCTATCGGGTAATCTTTCATCAGGCCATAGCCACCGTGGATTTGAACCGCTTCGTCGGCAACTTCTTTTGCTATTTCGGAGCAATATAATTTCGACATTGCTGCTTCCTTTGCAAAAGGCAAATGATTGTCTTTCAGCCAACAAGCTTTATAAAGCAAAGTTCTGGCGAGTTCTATTTTGGTTGCCATATCGGCTAATTTGAACCCGATGGCCTGGAACTTTGAAATAGCTTGTCCAAACTGTTTTCGTTCCTGTGCATAATTGAGTGCCATTTCGAAAGCTCCCTGAGCACAGCCCAAACCCATAGCTGCAATGGAAAGCCGACCGTTGTCGAGTGTGCTGAGCATGATGCGCGATCCATCACCAACCTTGCCCAGGACATTTTCGTAAGGTACGCGACATTCATCGAAGAAAAGCTCGGCCGTATCGCTTGCACGCCACATCATTTTGCCATGCATGGCGCGTCGGGTAAATCCGGGAGTATCCTTTTCGACAATGATGGTGGTGAACTCTTTTTTGCCATTTGTTTCACCGGTAACTGCCTGAACTGTAGCACCCACAGAAATGTCGGAGGCACCATTTGTGATAAATATTTTGGAACCGGTAATCACCCATTCCCCATTGTCAACATAAGCCTTGGTGCGTGTACCCCTCGAATCGCTGCCTGCATCGGGTTCGGTAAGTCCAAAAGCCCATAATGCTTCACCGGTGCATAATTGCGGTATATATTTCTGTTTCTGCTTTTCGGTGCCATAATAAAACAATGGCCCAATGCCCAACGAATTATGTGCCGCTACGGTTGCCGCCTGAGAACCATCCACGCGGGCAAGTTCCTCTACAGCAATTATATACGATAGGGTATCCATCCCATGCCCACCATAATCTATCGGCGTACTGATTCCGAACAAGCCAAGTTGCCCCATGTTTCGGGTTATTTCGGGGGAAAAACGGGCCTCGTCGTCGAGTTCGCGGGCTATGGGTTTTATTTCGCGTTCAGCAAAATCGCGAACCGCTTTGCGGATACTTTCTTGTTCTTCGGTTAGGTGAAAGTTCATGGGGTTAATGTGCTAATTTGTTAATGCGTTAATTTGCTAATTTGGGGATGCGAAGATTTGGGGATGCGAAGATTTGGGGATGCGATGATTTGGGGATGTGAAGATTTAAGGATTGCGGATTAAGGATTGCGGATTGAGGGTTTTGTAGGTGAAAAAGTAAAAGTATTACTTTGAAAAGCTAAATATTTTGTGATTGGATTTCATTTAAACACCTGATTGCGATTCATTTAATTTCCTTGTGCTTTTTACTTTGGAGGTGCTAAGTGTACCAAAGTGGTGTTGCTGTCAACAAGGTTTCCGGCGGCTACATTAATACGGTCAACGATGGCATCGGCCGGGCTAAGGATGTTATTCTCCATTTTCATGGCTTCTACAACCAGAAGAATATCACCTTTGCTAACTGTGTCGCCTTCATTTACAGCGATTTTTATCACTTTTCCTGGCATGGGCGAAGTAATATTGCTTCCGCTCTCTCCAACAGAATCGAAAACTAAATTGAAATCGGATTGAGCCGGTAAAACATCTTTTCGCGTGACTTCAAAAACATGTGTGTTGTAACTTACAATTACTTTTCCCGGTTCAGGATGCGAAACATAGGTTGTAAATGGTTCACCATTTATTTGGATTTCAATGCTTTGACTTTCTTCCAATTCCTCAAAACGGGCGATTACCTGTTCGGAATCTATTTCTGCCGAAATTTCTCCCGGTTTGAAATCACGGATTTGGCAACGAAAAACTTTTCCTTCCATTTCCAGTTCCGGTTGCATCAACATGCGCCAATATCCAATTTTGCCCCAGATATTTTCCGGATTTTCGGGATTAAAATTTTCTTTTTTAGCCGATTGGCCCACCAACGAAATTGCCAAAAGCAAAATCACAGGGATTTTATTGCGCTCATTTTCTATGTCAGCGAGTAGGGATTCTGTGTGTTCGGCACAATAGCGTGTAGAAATGGTATTTTGGATAAAATCAGTTTGTTTGAGAATTGCATTCAAATAGCTGATGTTATTCTTTATCCCATGGATGCCATAATTCTGTAAAGCTTCAATCATCTGAAAACGAGCTTCTTCCCTTGTTTTTCCGAGCGTGATAAGTTTAGCAATCATTGGGTCGAAAAAACTGCTAACCTGATAAGGAGTGTTCATGGCATCGTCAACACGGATAAAATCGCCTTGTGGCTTTTGGTACAGGGAAAGCGTTCCGGGCGAAGGTAGAAAATTATTTGCAGGATCCTCGGCATAAATCCGGCATTCGATGGAATGGCCTTGCTGTTTTAAGTCTTTTTGTTGCAACCTCAGCACTTCCCCTGACGCGATATATAGTTGCTCTTCCACAATATCAATACCAGTAGTAAGCTCGGTAACAGGA
>CAIRHD010000277.1 GCA_903878265.1 uncultured Bacteroidales bacterium
CGAAGAGACCTTTGGCAATAATCTGCTGAAAATATAAATCAATACCAACAGGGTGGAAGCCTGCAAACCGATAACTTCAATAGCAAAATAAACATATATGCTCAGCAGTACCACCGTGCCGATAGAGAACATCAGCGAGGTGCGCGAAGACAATACGGCATATTCTATTTTATTCTTTTCAACTTCTTCCGAATGACGGATAAATTCGGCGATATACCTGTCCTCTTCTGCAAAACTCTTGGCAATTTTCATCCCGGCAAGGTGTTCCAAAACCACCTGATATACTTTTTTCATCGAGCGCTGCCCCGATTTTCCTATGTTGAAAGCTTGCTTGTTTTTCCTGTTTCCTATCGCCAACAAAATGATGCCTCCGATAAGCGACAGCAAAGCCATTTTGGCAGAAAGCATCACAGCCACTGCCAGATAGGCAAGCATCATGATGAAGGTGCTCGTGAAACGCAACATTTGGATGATTACCTGACCAGCACGTTGCACCTCCGAAGTGATAATATGGGCCACATCCGATATGCGCAGTCGCGACACGAAAAGCCAATCGCTATGCCCAATGGAGGTGTAAAGCCTGTCCTTAAGGTAGCGCACAAAACCTTGTTGGATTTTAGCATCGTTGAGGGTTTGGTATTTGCTTACCGCGGCATTGAGCGAGACGACCAGGATATAAAGCAACAGTATAGGGATAATCCCTTCCGGGAAACCGAATCCCTGAAAAAAGGACACAAGTTTGCCCGAAAACTCCGAACCCTTTGCCTGCTTGTCGAAAATGCCAACAATGCTCAATAAAGGGATCAGCATCAGTAGCCCAATGCCTTGGGTGAAACCTGTTAAAATTTGAAGAAATATTGAAACAAATACGTTCTTTCCTGAATTCTTCAAAAGACTTTTTAGAAGTTCGTATAAATTTTTTTTGTCTCCTTTTTGTAGCCTCATGCCTTCCGAATTAAATCGCACATTACGCATAAAAAACAAACAGCAGGAATTAACCTGCTGTTTGTGCATGACTTTCCAAGCATTATTGCAACAATTATGCTAAAAAGATGGTTTCCTGTTTTGATTGGATAAACTTACGACGAATAAGGATCGGTATAATGCGCATCCTCTTTGTACCACGTGTGACCTCCGCTGTTTGTCATTTTGGAATTAATAATCTCAATTTCAGGACATTCCCAAACTCTCTTTGCATCTGTAACATTCTCCATAACAGTAGGTATTTTGATTTTAGGTTATATTTTTAAACAAGGCGAAATTAAACATTGTCAAAAGAAAATGCAAGTGTTTTAAAAAATATATTTTTTAAAATCCACTATTTGATAGTATTTATTTACTAAAGATTTATATATAAACAAGTTAGCATCAGTATCAGCTATAAGTTTTTTGATTGTACCCGATTCAAAAATCCCCGAAGCCTCATCAGGATCGATATTTAGTAGAAAACTCATGTCATTTCTTATTTTTTCTGCATCATTGGCAAACAGCCTGGAAAGTCCGGGGTTGATTGTTCCATCCTTATCCTTTCTCCACTGTATAGGTGGCGGCAATTCGTCCTGCATGGCCATCCTGTGAATATATCGACCAATACGGAATTTGCGCTTTATGTCTTCGGGAACCGATAAGTAATATTCAATAAGGTCAATGTCAAAAAACGGATACCTAAACTCAATTTTTTGATACCCAGCCATTATCCCTGTTATTTCGATGCGGTCGCGCATGTGGGGATGCGTGATTTTTCGTATTAGGTCGTTTTCACACTCTGGTAACAATACCGCTTTATGCCGTTGTTCTAAATAGCGTCCCTCCAGATCATATTTATTTATCAAACCTTGATCAATGCCAAATTTGTAGAGTTTTTTTATTTCATTTCGTTTCTTTGGGGAATTGTTTCCCTCTGACCGGAGCTGAATCATATATTTAAACGCTTTGATAAATCCCAATTCATGGATTGTATCCTTTGCCCTAATATCAGAAAACAAGCTCCAGTACCTGTGGCTTTTCAGGTAATTCCTGTAAACAAAATGAGCAGGATTTGTCAACATCTGGTCTCCGCCATGACCGGATAGAATAGTATGTACCCCATAACTGGCCGCCTGGTCAATAACATTCAGGTTATAGGTTGCATAATTACTTTGATAGGGCGACTTCACCACTTCTATGATACGGTGTATGTTTTCGCTAATTTTTTGATCTTCAAGGGTAATATTGTGAAGCTGCCGTATGTCGCAGAAATCGCAGACCAATGATATTTCTTTGGATTCATCCTTGCCTGAGTCGTCAAGTTCAGGAATAAATTGTTCGGGCAGTACCCTTGCAAAAACATGCAGTTGATCAGTATTTGATTTCAGGTGTTTTTGGGCAATGGCAGCAATGGAAGACGAATCCAGCCCGCCACTTAGCTCCGAACCTACCGGAAACGCTGACCGTACCCGGTTGATGACCGATTTATCAAACAACTCCTTGTATTTTTCTATATACTCCCGGTTGTCTTTAAATTTCAATTTGGCAGGAACTTTCAACTCCCAATATTTTTTCAATGTGGTTTTTCCCGATGTAACAATCAGGCAATTTCCCGGAGGCAGGGCATAAATCCCTTTATAAAAAGCATCAAAATCATTTCTTGAATTATTGATGAGGAAATCGAGAAACCATTCCATATTAAGCTCTTTCTTAAAAAAAGGGAGAGCAAGAATTCCCCTGAGTTCGGTCGAAAAGATGAAAAAATCTGGATGCTCGTAATAATAGAGTGTTTTTATCCCCATTTGATCCCTTGCCAGGAAAAGCTGATGTTCGTTCCCGTCGTAAACCGCGAAGGAAAAATCCCCCCTCAGGTGTTGGGCGCAATCC
>CAIRHD010000278.1 GCA_903878265.1 uncultured Bacteroidales bacterium
AAAGCTGAAAGGCTCAGGAATTGCCATTTGCTCTTTTTGAAAAGATAGAAAAACCCAAGAATTGAAAATGCTGCAATAGGGGTGTAGAGCAGCCAACCTTTTTCGAAACTTAAGAGAAATGAGAACAGGTGCGGTTTTGTAAGATCGTAGGTTTCGTTTCCATAAGAGTAAACCAGAAAATGACCAGCTTTTAAGTACCAATAAGTTATGGGGATCAGCATAGGTAAACTCAAAGCAAAAACGGAAAGGAAAAGGATGCGTTTTTTAGTGAATACTTGCTTGAAAAAGAGGATAAAGGAATCCCAACTTCCGCAGAGAAAAGGCAAGGCTAAAACAATAATTCCGTTCTGAGGCCGGCTAATCACGATCATTCCAAGAAAAAATGCGGAGGAAGCAAAAAACGCGGGCTTCTTGCTTTTGTTGGCTGATAAAACGGAATAGACAAAGGCATTTATCAGGAAAAAGTTATACACATGTACCTGACAACCTGCATTTACCGTGTAATAAATAAGGTTTGTAGCCAGACCTGTAGCCAGAAGTGTCCAGGCAGTAGCGTTTTCGTTTTGGGTATAGAAACGGAGTATTTTGCGCAAAATCAACAAAGAAAGCCAAAAATAGAAGAAAGCAGCAAAAGCAATTGCCAACTGGTAAGGCATTGAATATCCATCGGTTGGGACCCCAAAAATTGTCGCTACGGCATGAGCACCAGTAAAAAATGGAAGCCAAAGTACTGCCGGTCCCGGGAAATATTTATTTACAATGCCATTTCCGGTATCGAACCTGAAATCCTTGTACAATTGTCCACCAGCCGGATAATAATCTGATTCGTATTTGTCAATAAATCCAAAATCGGTATCGTGGTAAATGAACAGAGCAGGTAGGTAGGAATAATACCCCTTACCATCGCTCACAATCACCCTGTCCCAAGGGTTTGAGGGGACTTTGGTGAGCAGGAACAAAACGGCGTAAACCAGTACTATTAATTCAGGAATGTACTTGCGCAGTTGCATGCGTTTGTGAACTATGGTTTTTATTTATTGCGCTGCCGCAGAGTTTCGAAAATGATAATTCCGGCAGCTACCGAAACATTCAGCGAACTTATGGTTCCGGCTAATGGAATTTTTATCCTCTCATCACAAAGTTTCAGGTACTCTGGAGAAATGCCGTCTTCTTCGGAGCCTAAAATATAAGCCACAGGGCCTGAAAGGTCGGTTTTGTCGTAATCGGTGCTGCCTTGTTCGGTAACGGCCATCAGGCGCAACCCTGAATCCTTCAGATAACGTAATGTGTTTTTTAAATTCGGGCTGCGGTGTACCGGAATAATATTGAGAGCGCCGGCAGAAGTTTTTATGGCATCAGCATTCACCTGTGCGCTGCCACGCGAAGGAACTATAATTCCATCAACTCCGGCACACTCGGCACTTCGGGCAATGGCTCCCATGTTGCGAACATCGGTAATCCGGTCGAGGACAATAAACAGGGGTTGTTTACCAGTTTCATACGTACGGATAAGGATATCCTCAATCGGTTGGTATTCGATCATCGAAACAAAGGCCACAATTCCCTGGTGGTTGGCTTTGGTAAACGAATCGAGTTTTTCGTTGGGTACTTTTTGTACTGGGATTTCGAGGCGTTCGGCAATGGATGTGATTTCGCGCACCTGTGGGTTGCGGAGTTCACGCGAAAGCAATATTTTTTCAATGTCCTTGCCAACGTTCAGCGCTTCAAGGATTGGATGTATGCCGTAAATCAGGTTTTCGGGTTGTTTACGCGGGCCGTTAAAGTGTTTTTCGTACATTTATTTTTAGGGGTTGGGGTTTGGGGGTTAGGGTTTGGCAGGGTAAAAAGGTCAAAGGGTAAAGGTCAAAGGGTAAAGGTCAAAAGTAAAAGGTCAAAAGTAAAAGGTTAAAGTTTGAAGGTTAAAATTTGAAGGTTAAAAGGGCATAAGTAACAGTTTTTGGTCTATCGGTAAATTGATTACCTTTCTTCATCGTTCGTAGGATTAAAACTGCATCTTCACTTTGAACTTTGCCTTTTGCACTTTGCATTTTTACCTATTTCGCAAAGGTTTTATTGTTTTTGGGTTGGAGTTTAAGTTGGCAAGATATAACTTGTACAGTCCCAAACCCTAAAACCCAACACCTAAACCCTTTATCTTCTACCGTCTCCACAACTGCACATTTTGATACCAAATTGCTTTGTAAAATGAATTTCGCGATAGCACATAGTCGTTGTTTGTAAACGGATTTTGGGCTTTGTTGAAATAAAATTTCAATGCTCTTGGGTCTTCGTACTCGCCATAAATCCATATTTCCTGTTGAAAGCTCCTAAAAACCTTATTGGGTTTGCCCATTATAATATAAATCATACCACGGTCTGTTTTCCATCCATCAGTAAATGAAGTATATAGAAGGTTTGCTGTTTCCACGCGTTTATAATATTTGCGAATAAGTTCGGTAGCCAAATCGGGACGGCCTGCATTAACAACCCAAAAACTATCGACAGCTATTTTGGGAATTAGATAAGAGTTTAACTGCTCAAATTCTTTGTTCGAGGTAATATAACATAAAGATTCTCGCATCAACGAGTGCATGGTAACCTTCGGAAAACCGAAATTCATACGAAAAAGGCTTGGCCCAATCATTTTAGCCGTATCAACCTGGAAGAAATAAAAACCTAAAGCCTCTGGGACAAAATAGGCAGTTTTCCCCTGAGTCAAATCTATATAAAAAGTGCTGTCGGGTTTATAATTAAAAGGAGCGCGGTATTGATCGACAAAAGGTGGTATTGGTGTTTGAAAATTGCGTGAATAAAGTTTTACCAGAAATTTCATCCTCGCAGTATCTGTTGTTACCAATCGTACAGGTTGAGAAAACGCTGTTGAATTTCCAGAAATGAATTCACCTGTTTCCAATTGAAACCGGTACCATGATTGGCATAAATGGTTCTTTTTGCTGAAATATTCAAGCAGTACAAAATCATCCAATATTCCAGGGACCGAGTAACTTGCTTTTACAAAATAATCCATACCAGAATATGCCTTGAATGTCCAGTTATGGCTTATATAATTCTGGTTATCAGCGGTATCTGCTATGTAAAAAGTAGCACTGTCGATTAAACCAACACGATTTCCTTCGCCAATAACTTCGTATTTTAGAGTCCCTTTCTTGGTATATTTCTTTGTTCCGGGATCGGGTTGTATAAGTCCGGAAGGCAACTGGATGCTTATGGTTGTAACGCTGTCGTTGAGGTTATACAATTGGTTTAGCTGAATTGCATTTTCTTTGTTTCCGCTATATAAACTACTGATATCCAAACCCGTAATATTTAATGCAGGATTACAACCGGCAAACAAAATCACGGTTAGGGCAAATAGCAGCGATAAAGCGAAGTGGTTTTTTTTAAAGAAATGCAAAATTACTTGGTTATTTTTGGGATAAAAGTACAAAAAAAAAGAGGCTCGATAACCCAAAGCCTCTTCATTATTTTAACAAAACTCTAACAAGCTTATCTTACCCTGAGTTTTGTTCCCAGTTTTAGTGTTTTGGTAGGTTTAATCCCATTGATGGAACACAATTGTTTAACAGAAGTTCCATACTTCAGCGAAAGTGCACCCAAAGTATCCCCACTTTTAATAGTATGGTATTTTTTTGGTTTTGAGGATTTTGCATTGTGTTTGATGCTGTCGTTGTTCGTTGCAATAATTTCGTTTGAAGCTGAAGGGATGTAATCTCTCGAAAGCCCATACGTTGCCTTGGTTACCATAAAAGTATCAGCAAGCAGATTGTATGTGTTAAAATCGATCAATTGTTTTGGGTTAAAAGCCTTTCCTTGAAAACGGGTTTCAAAATGCAAGTGGTTGCAAGAGGCACGACCGGTATGGCCGCCCAAACCAATAATGTCGCCAGCTTTTACCTGTTGGTTTACTTTAACCGATAT
>CAIRHD010000279.1 GCA_903878265.1 uncultured Bacteroidales bacterium
GCCTGTTGACAGGTGGGCGAGGGTTTTGACTTTTTTGGAACAAATCCTTTTTGTGCATATTCTGAATCATAATTGCAAGTCTATGATTTAATAATATTTGACTTTTTTTTATTTCAAATACATATTGTATTTTTGGCAAAATCAAAAAACCAAATTACAATGAAGAAAAAAATCGCCCTGTTTCAACTTTTTTTTGTTTTTACATTCCTGCCTTTTGTTTACTCACAAAATATCCCGGTTGTCAGAAAAGCCGTGGGATTTGATGTTTCCATCCCTTTGCGCGACATGGTAAATGTGCCCAACAATGGGCTGTATAAAACATGGAAAAATGGGGTTGTGGTGAATAAATTTAACATTAAGAAAGTTATAAACCCCAACAAAACCGGATTGTATCCGGAATTACAGTCATTGCAAGGTCAACGTGCTCCCATGGCTCCGGTACAAAATTTTGAAGGTTCCAACAACAGCGATAATGATATTGATGGCAGCCGTGTAACCCCACCCGATACCGATGGTGATGTGGGCCTGAACCACTATGTACAATCTGTAAACGGGATATTTCGGGTTTTGTCAAAAACAGGCACAACACTGTATGGGCCTGTAACAAATTCTACAATTTGGAGCGGTTTCTCCGGGCCTTGGGATGGACATAACGATGGCGACCCGATTGTGCTTTACGATGAAAATGCCGATAGGTGGATTACCAGCCAATTTGCCATTGATTGTGGTGCAAGCGGACAAATGTACGAGCTCATTGCAGTTTCACAAACTGGCGATCCAACCGGTTCATGGTACCGTTACGCTTTTGAATTTGATTATATGCCTGATTATCCGCACTTAGGAATTTGGGGCGATGGCTACTATATGGCTATCAATAGGTTTAATTATTCCACAAGTGCTTTTATTGGGGCTGGTGCAGTTGTGTTTGAAAGGACCCAAATGTTGGCTGGAAATGCATCTGCCAGAATGGTATTTTTCAATACCGAAACTATTTCCGGTGGTGGGGTTGATTGCGCCAGCATGTTACCTGCCGATTGCGATGGCACATCTGCACCAACTGGAACTTCTTGCCCTTTTGTATATTTCAACGATAATGCATGGGGTGGGAACGATGAACTCCGGGTTTGGATGTTTCATACCGATTGGACAAATACAGCAAATAGCACTTTTACTTATCAGGGAGCTATAGCCGTGCAGGCTTTCGATTCACAATTTACTACCGATATTCCGCAACCGGGAACAATTAAATTGAATACTTTGAGCGACAGGTTAATGTACAGGTTGCAATACAGGAATTTCGGTTCCTATCAAGCCTTGGTCACCAACCATTCAGTGGAAGTGGCTTCAAGTCAATCGGGTGTCAGATGGTATGAACTAAGGAGTACAGGTGGTAACTGGGGAATGTACCAGCAAGGCACCTATGCCCCGGATTCTTATAGTCGTTGGATGGGAAGTATAGCTTTAAACACAAACGGCGATATTGGCCTTGGATATACGGTTTCAGGTTCTACATTAAACCCGGCAATACGATATACCGGACGTTTGGCAGCAGATCCCCTTGGACAAATGACTTTCGCAGAGCAGGTTATCCAACAAAGTACAACCTCCATGACCGATTATGCTCGATGGGGCGATTATTCGATGATGAGTGTGGATCCCTCGGATGGATTAACATTTTGGCATACCAACGAATATGTTGGAAGCTATGGGGGATGGTGCCCATGGTCAACGAAAATTGCTTCTTTTAAATTTGCCAGTACACCCGCAGTTGCAACCCTGGCAGCTACATCAGTTACTGCAACTTCTGCTACATTGAACGGCACAGTAAACCCAAGTGGTTTTTCTACTAACTACCATTTTGAGTATGGCACAACTACTAGTTACGGATCATCAACGGCAACATTGTCTGCGGGTTCTGGGTCAACAGTTTTGTCGGTTAATAGTGCAATTAGCGGATTGATTTCAGGCACCCCATATCACTTTAGGCTTGTTGCTGTAAACAGCGAGGGTACTGCCAACGGTAATGATATGACATTTATTCCAGGTTTAGCTTCGGTTACGACATCTTTAGTAAGTTCTATTAACACAATATCTGCCGTCAGTGGGGGCAATGTTGTAAGTGATGGCGGCGCACCAGTAACAACCAGGGGTGTTTGCTGGAGTACAGCAATTAATCCTGCGGCTACAGGAAGCCATACAGTTGATGGTTCGGGGCTTGGAACTTTTATCAGCAATATTACAGGCCTGGCCGCAAATGCTACCTACCATGTAAGGGCTTACGCTACAAGTTCAGGAGGTACGGTTTATGGGGCAGATATTCAATTTAGTACACTTTGTGCGCAATATAACTTACCTTTTAGCGAACAATTTACTTCCGCAACCATGCCCGCTTGCTGGTCGCAAACGGATCTTGTTGGTAACGGGCAGATTTGGCAGTTTGGAACTATTACCGGACAATCCCCAAATCCAATACTTTCAGGAAATTATGCTTATTTGAACAGTGATGCTTACGGAAGCGGCAATTCACAAACCGTTGATTTGATCACGCCAGCCATTGACTGCTATAACCTTACAAATATTACCCTGCAATTTAACCACTATTTCAAATCTTATGCTGGCTCCTCCGGGACTTTGTATTACAGCATAAATGGCGGTTTTACCTGGACTCAGATAACCCAATTTACAACAACAACTGCCCTCAACCCAACTGCTTTCAGTCAAATAATTGCCGCAGCATCAGGACAAGGACAGGTAAAATTCAAATGGAATTATACCGGAACATGGGGATATTACTGGGCAATTGACAATATTCAGGTAACCGGAACCCCATTGAACACTTTGGGCGTAACACCCTCTACACAAAGTGTAACTTCATCAGCAGGCACCACCAATTTTAGTGTAAGTTCCAATACAACCTGGACTGCAGTATCAAATTCGGCTTGGTGTACTGTACCCGCTGCAGGTTCTGGATCTGGGACTTTGACAGCAACATATACCACCAATACAACTGCAAGTCCAAGAACAGCTAGCATTACAATAACAGCGAGTGGACCTACACCCATTGTAGTAACGGTTGTGCAGGCAGCTTCTTCGTCATCATTGGTGGTTTCGCCGTCCAGTCAGGCTGTTTGGTCATATCCCGGAACAACTGTTTTTGCAGTAACTTCTTCAAATGCCTGGACAGCCTCCAGCGATGCAGCATGGTGTTCGGTTACGCCATCGGGTGCCGGGACGGGGAATTTAACGGCTACATTTGTCCAGAATCCCGGAAATACAAGCCGGACTGCAAATATCACAGTAGCTATACCAGGTACTAATGTTATTGTGCAGGTTATACAGGCAGCAAAATCTCAGATTACAACAACTTCGGTTACCGGAATAACTTCAATATCTGCAGTTTCGGGTGGAAATGTGCTTTCTGACGGGGGAGCTTCAGTAACAGGTCGAGGGGTGTGTTGGTCAATGGTATCAAATCCAACAATAACGGATAACTTTACTGTTGATGGTTCAGGTACAGGTGTTTATACAAGTTCCGTTCTAAATTTATTGCCAAACCAAACATACCATCTCAGGGCTTATGCTTCAAATGGGCAGGATGTATTTTATGGGAGCGATTTTCAGTTTACAACTACAGGAACTCCTGTTGTGACCACAACAGCAGTTACGGGAATCCTGGGCACTGGTGCAACAAGTGGGGGCAATGTTACCAATCAAGGTGCATCTTCAGTTACAGCCCGGGGTGTTTGCTGGAATTTGGGTGGTTCTCCCACCATCCTTGATTATCTAACAAATGATGGAAGCGGTACAGGGACTTTTACCTCAACCATAACCGGATTGACATCCGGCTTGACCTATTTCGTAAGGGCTTTTGCAACAAACGCGGAAGGCACGGCGTATGGCAACGAAGTTTCATTCACGGCTGTATCGATCCCAACATTTACAGAATTGGTAGTTCCAAAATATATAGGTGGAAGAACAGGTTCCACTACCAACGATGCAAGGACTCCTTTTGCAGTATGTGTTAAATTTGATGGGCTTACCCCATCAACATCCTATAAAGTCCGTGCCGGACTTGAATTAACCACAGGTTTGTCAACAACTTATGGTGCTGGAAATTATTGGAATGGAACTGCCTTTATTGCCTCCAGCTCCACCTATACAAATGCCTTTACTTCCGATGCTTCTGGCAGCAGTGGGCCATTTTGGCTGGTTTATCAGCCTACAGGGAATGACACACGTTTTTTACCCGGTCAGCAGCATGTTATTAGGGTCAGCGCATTTACAAGCGCAACAAGTCCATCAACCCCTCAATTTTCTGGAAGCAAAGTCATTACCTGTTTAGATATAGCAACAACTGCCATGACTACGTCAACCACCGATGATGGGGCATACATTAAAGGATCGGCTGATCCTTCGGTTACCGGTAAATATGTTTTATTGTTCGATAATGAAGCTGGAACCGGCGACCCACTTTTTTCCTATCAGGTAAGGCAAGCAAATGCCACCCAAATATCAAACACCCAGCTCAACACGCAAATAAAAGATATTTACATGCAGGCTGGCACAAGCGCAATTGGCGATTATCCGGCTGTTGTGCCAATTGGTGCCAATAATCCTGCCGGGGTGAGAAGGGTAGAGGCCCGAACGGCTGCTAATATTTTGAGCGGCTATAATACTGATTCGGATGGTATTTGGCCAAGCAGCATCATATCAGGGAATACCACCAACATGAGCCGGCTCGAATTAAGGAACATTACAGTAACTGATGCACCTCTTACCAATCTACCTCCTGTTATTACAACAACCGCAGTTTCAAACATCGGAATATATACTGCCAGCAGTGGGGGACAGGCAACTGTTACCGGAGCTTTGGCAATAACGGCACGGGGCGTTTGCTGGAATACCATTTCCGAGCCAACATTAGCAAACAGTTATACAAGTGATGGTACAGGTGGCGGAACATTTACATCTAACCTCACGGGCTTGTTGCCATCAACCACTTATTTTGTAAGGGCTTATGCAACTAATTCCTTTGGCACAGCTTTTGGAAACGAATATACTTTTACAACAATAAATTTACCTACACTTTCCACAACTACCGCTTCGTCTATTGGTGCCTCAACCGCATCGGGTGGCGGCACAATTACTTCCGATGGCGGCGCAACAGTTGTGGCTCGAGGGGTTTGTTGGTCAACAATACCCGGGCCGACAATTGCTGACGATCATACAAGCGATGGGCCGGGATCGGGAACATTTGTTAGCTCAATAACTGGTTTGTTGCCTACAACAACTTATTTTATGAGGGCTTATGCAACCAATGCCGGTGGGACAGCTTACGGGAATGAACTTTCTTTTATTACAATTTGTGCTTCGGCAACGCTTCCGCTGAACGAAATATTTTCGGCATCCACTATACCAGCCTGCTGGACTGTTCAAAACGTTGGCACCGGGGTTCTTGACGAATGGACAATTTCAACCACCACCAATGCAGGCGGCTCTGCAAACGAATTGAAATCAAGCTACCAGGTTATAACTTCGGGGACTACCCGTATGATACTACAACCGCTAAACACGACTTCTTTTTCGGTGTTAAACGTAAGCTTTAAACACATGGTTGATGGATATAGTACCGGAACAACCCTGAAAATACAATCATCGCCAGACGGTATTACCTGGACAGATGAAGCCTGGTCATTAGCTTTAACAAGTGCAAATATTCCTTCAACGACCGTAAATACCACAATTTTAAATAACCTGCATTCGCCTGCTACCTTTATTGCATTTACTGTTGAGGGCAATCTCTTAAACTATGATTATTGGTATATTGATAATTTACAGATAACCGGCTCCGAAAACTATTTGATTGTTTCCCCTCCGACGCAAAATATGGCCGCCACCTCTGCCAGCATCGTCAACTTTACAATAGAAGCAAGTAGCAATTGGTCAGCAACGAGTGATGCCGCCTGGTGTACGGTAACCCCATCAGGATCAGGGAATGGAACGCTTACCGCAACCGGTACAGCAAATTCATCAACACTTGCGAGGACAGCAAACATCACAATTTCCGAAAGCGGCGCAACACCTGTAAACGTAACTGTGGTGCAGGCAGGTAACGGATCAACATTGAGTGTAACACCATCCACCCAAAATGTATGGTCCTTTTCAGGTTCAGCTGATTATATGGTAACAACTATTTCGCCCTGGACGGCAACAAGTGACGCATATTGGTGTACAGTAACCTCAACAGGAAACGGAAATGGCACTTTGGTTGCTAGTTTCATGCAAAACCTCACAAACCTATCGCGCACGGTAAATATATTGGTTTCTGTGTCGGGCCTGGAACCAGTTGTGGTTACATTGGTTCAATCGCCGACTGTTGCTTTAACAACCACTGCAATAAGCGGGATTACGCTAACAACGGCCCAAAGTGGTGGGGAAATAACTTTTGATGGGGGTTCGACGATAACAGCACGAGGGGTTTGTTGGGGAACATCACTTAACCCTTTGGCTACTGGATACCATACCGTTGACGGTGGTGGCAGTGGAGTTTTCACCAGCTCACTTACCGGGTTAAGCAATAGCACAATTTGCCATGTAAGGGCTTATGCTACCAATGCTCAAGGGACTTTTTACGGGCCTGATGTTCAATTTACAACAAAATGCCCAGCTATGACTTTACCTTTTTCAGAGTCGTTTGCTGACCTGACTTTTCCAATGTGTTGGTCCGAACAGCACGAAGGCACAGGTGCAACAAATAATTGGAGCGTTTCGGTTTCAGCAAATGCTGGTAGTGTCGCAAACGAAATGAAATCGAGTTGGCAAACGGTTTCACCTGGCGTTACCAGACTTGTAACACCTGTGTTTAACACAATTGGTGTTTCGCAATTGAATTTGTCGTTCAAACACATGTTAAATGCCTTTGGCGTTGGTGCCACACTTAAAATCCAATCGTCTGCGGATGGGGTTGCATGGACAGATGAAGCCTGGACAGTAGCCACTTCAGCAACCAATATAGCAGCATCAACGGTTGCAACAACCGTTTTAAGTAATTTGAACAGTGCAACTACCTATATTGCCTTTACCGTTTCGGGCGACCTTTACCAATACGATTACTGGTATATTGACGATGTAAGCCTTAGCGCGGTTTGTACTGAACCTTTAACACAGGTTTCGAACTTTCAGACGCCTGGAGTAACCACAACAACCATGGATTTAACCTGGACACGGGGTTCGGGGAATGGGGTTATTGTTGTGGCAAGTGCCAATGCACCGGTTTCATCATATCCGGTTAATGGGGTTGCTTATAGTGGCAATACTATTTTTGGTACCGGGCAGGAAATCGGAACCGGCAATTTTGTGGTTTACATTGGTACAGGAAGCAGTTGTTCGTTAACAAACCTGCAACCCGGCACCATGTATTACTATACTTTATTTGAATACAATACCCCATTGTATTGCTATAAACAGCCTCCTGCCGCGAGCGAATCGAATACGTTTTGTACTGCTGTAAGTTCCTTCCCTTACACCGAAGATTTTGAGAATTTTGGGAATATCCCTCTTTGCTGGTCGCAGCAATATGTGACAGGCCTTCTGCAATGGGGCTGCGCAACGGGCGGTTATGGAGGTTCGCCAGCCACTGCCCATTCGGGAACCTACAATGCACGTTTTTACGAAGGTGCAACGGGTACAGTTAATGTTTCAAAACTGATTTCGCCGGCATTTAACCTGAGGACCCGTGTGAACAACACCCTTACTTTCTGGCATACACAGGCACTTTGGTCTCCGGATCAGGACGAACTGAGGGTTTATTACCGCACCTCAGCCACCAGTGCATGGAATATCCTGGCTACTTACACCGCTAATATTGCTGCTTGGACCATGGAAACCATAGCGTTACCAAACCCATCTGCAGAATACTATATCGCATTCGAAGGCACCGAAAAGTACGGTCACGGTGTTTGTATTGATGATATGACTATTGATGGCGAAGCTGTTACCCTAAGTGTAACGCCACCCAATCAGAATGTGGCTGCAATTGGCGGAAGCACTGCCTTTTCGGTGGCGACACAGGTTGCATGGACTGCCTCCAGCAATGCAGCATGGTGTACGGTTACTCCTTCAGGAACCGGTTCAGGCACCTTAACAGCCACGTATTCCGAAAACACTACCATTGCCCCACGTTCAGCCAATATTACTGTTATAGTGGCTGGATTAAGCCCGGTTGTGGTTACGGTTACACAAGCTGCCGGAGTGCCTACCTTAAGTGTTTCGCCACCAAACAGGAATGTGGGTGTTGCTGCCGGAAATACAATTTTTTCGGTAACCTCCAATTCGACATGGAATGTAAGCAGTAATGCAGCCTGGTGTACAGCAAACCCAGGAGGTATTGGAAACGGGACAATTACAGCTACTTTTCAGGAAAACACTAACTTCGTTACCAGGACTGCAAATTTAACCATCAGTGTTTCAGGTCTTACACCTGTTATTGTAACAGTTACCCAAGCGGCAGCTGTGCCAACGTTAAGCGTTTTGCCAGCATCGCAAAATGTACTTGCTACTTCCGGAACCGTGGACTTTGCCATAACCTCCAATGCTGCCTGGACTGCAGACAGCGATGCTTTGTGGTGTACCGTAACACACGCCGGTACTGGAAATGGGACAATCACTGCAACCTATTCCGAAAACACTTCCATAATGCCAAGGACTGCAACCATAACGGTCAGTGTTTCGGGATTGGCGCCGGTTATGGTAAGCGTTGTACAGGCAGGAGCCACGCCGACCTTGTTGGTTTCGCCACCTTTTCAAAATGTGGGAAACCAAGCAGGGACAAGTGTTTTTGATGTAACTTCCAATACGGATTGGTCATCTGAGAGCAATGCATTGTGGTGTACCATAACCCCTTCTGGTAACGGAAACGGAGCTATTACAGCAAGCTATACCGAAAACACTTCTATTATAACAAGGACTGCAACCGTGACGGTCAGTGTTTCGGGATTGGCACCGGTTATGGTAAGCGTTGTACAGGAAGGAGCCACGCCGACCTTGTTGGTTTCGCCACCTGTTCAGAATGTGGGAAACCAAGCAGGGACAAGTGTTTTTGATGTTACTTCCAATACAGATTGGTCAGCGGAGAGCGATGCTTTGTGGTGTTCGGTTACGCCTTCTGGCAGCGGAAACGGAGTTATTACAGCAAGCTATACCGAAAATACTTCCATTTTGCCAAGGACTGCAACTGTAACGGTCAATGTTTCGGGATTGGCACCGGTTACCGTTAGCCTTGAACAGGCAGGAGCTACCCCAACCTTATTGGTTTCGCCACCTATTCAAAATGCGGAAAACCAAGCAGGGACAAGTGTTTTTGATGTTACTTCCAATACAGATTGGTCAGCGGAGAGCGATGCTTTGTGGTGTTCGGTTACCCCTTCCGGCAGCGGAAACGGAGCTATTACTGCAAGCTATACCGAAAACACTTCCATATTGCCAAGGACTGCAACCATAACGGTCACTGTTTCGGGCTTGGCATCGGTTATGGTAAGCGTTGTACAGGAAGGAGCTACACCAACCTTATTGGTTTCACCACCTCTTCAAAATGCGGAAAACCAAGCAGGGACAAGTGTTTTTGATGTTACTTCCAACACGGATTGGACTGCCGAAAGTGATATAGCCTGGTGTTCGGTGACACCTTCGGGCAGCGGGAATGCAACTTTAACGGCAAGCTACACCGAAAACCCATCGTACCTTTCGCGCACTGCACATATTACGGTTTCTGTTTCGGGCATTGCCACTGTTGAGGTTGTGCTCGAACAGTCAGGGGCTGATACCTTGCTCAACCTTACTTTATTGCCTGAAGGATTGTTTAACGGCACGGGTCTGAACAAA
>CAIRHD010000280.1 GCA_903878265.1 uncultured Bacteroidales bacterium
AGTGCCACTCCAATAATAGCTACAAGTAACCAGTAACGTTTTCGTATTTCGCCAATAATTGCCATCTGTATTTAATTAAATAGTTTTCGTAAAAAGAGGTGCAAATTTACAACAATTCCTCACTTGTGAAAATAAATTTTCAATTCTTGCTGAATGTCGTTAAAAATTTAAAGCTTGAGACTGCTCCCCAAAACTCAAAACAAAGAAATGCCACTAAGCAAAGTGGTGGGCTGTATGAATCAATACCATGGCCCAAAGGTTCGTAAAGCGCAGTTGATCTATACTTTAAACATATTGAAAATTAGTGGGTTAGAATCTTTGTGGCGATAAAGGACTGATAGGAGTGGACTCGCTGTTTTTTAAATATATTAAGTAATAGCATCATAGTTGTTATATATGTGAACAGAAATATTTAGTTTTGAAAAAACATTTTTTATGTCCGTTCCCGATTTAACCATCACCCTTCTTCAGCCTGACCTTGCCTGGCAGGATAAAAAAAGTAACTTGCTGAAGTTTGAGGATTTTTTTAATAAAATTGACCGTAAAACTGACCTGATCGTATTGCCAGAAATGTTCAATACCGGATTTGTGGTAGAGCCACAACCTCTTGCCGAAGATATGAACGGCCCAACTGTAGAATGGATGGCTCATCAAGCGGACAAGATGAAAAGTGTGATAACAGGCAGTCTCGTTATACACGAAAACAGAAATTATTATAACCGACTTGTTTGGATGCACCCAGATGGCAAGTGCTTTACTTACGATAAACGCCATTTGTTCCATCCGGGTAACGAACATGAACAATTTGCCCAAGGGTCCAAAAAACTGATAGTTGACCTTTTGGGCTGGAAAATCTGTCCTTTGGTTTGCTACGATTTGCGTTTCCCGGTCTGGAGCAAAAATACCTGGTCAAAAGGCACTTACGAATATGATATTTTACTTTATATGGCCAATTGGCCAGCCGCTAGAAGTTATGCTTTCCGCCAACTTTTGATTGCACGCGCCATCGAAAACCAGAGTTATGTGGTAGCATCTAACCGCGTGGGGATTGATGGTAAAGGGACAAACCACCAAGGCGATTCGGCGGTTATCGACTTTAAAGGCAAACATATTATCGAATTGGAAGCAAATAAAGATGGTATGGAAACGATCAACATAAGCTACCCACAACTATCTGCTTTCCGCGAAAGTTTTACCGTTGGGATGGATTGGGATGTTTTTGAAATAGGAGTTGGGTTTTAGGGTTTAGGTGTTGCTGCTCCGCAAACCAATTTTTATTTACCAAAAAATATAAACAATTAATGCGATTTCACATTGACTCATTAGCATATTTTCGCATTCTCGCCTTAGCACATTAACACATTAACACATTAGCACATTAACTCATTTTCGCATTAACTCATTATCACATTACCGCATTACCATAATTTTCTCGGTATATTTGCAGCGGCAAAAAACAAGAATGGACAAGTACTTGATAGTTGGTTTGGGCAATATTGGCGATGAGTATGCAAATACCAGGCACAATATTGGATTTATTGTTGCGGATGCGTTGGCTGCAGAATTAAGTGTGAAATTCGCAATCGAGCGGCATGCCTTTATGGCCGAGGCCAAGTTGAAAAATAAAATTCTGGTTATCCTGAAGCCTACCACTTACATGAACCTAAGCGGTAAAGCTGTGAAATACTGGATGGACAAGGAAAATATCCCTATCGAAAACATACTGGTGATTACAGATGATATTGACCTCGAATTGGGCGTTTTGCGTTTGCGCTCCAAAGGAAGCGGTGGCAGCCACAATGGTTTGAACCATATTATCGAAACTCTTCTGACTTCGGAATGGTCGCGGTTGCGGTTTGGCATCGGCAAAGATTATGCACGTGGTTTTCAGGTCGAATATGTACTTGGGCGCTGGTCGGCAAAGGCAGAAAAAAACCTTGCCCCGCGCATCGAATCTGCTGTTTCAATCATTAAGAGTTTTGTGCTGGCTGGAGCCAAACAAACCATGTCGGATTTCAATAATAAGTAAGAGATTTTTAGGGATTATTTGATTGAATGTAAATGGTTGAAATTAAGGTGCTCTATTTTTTTAAAACCAACAATTGTTCTTTGAG
>CAIRHD010000281.1 GCA_903878265.1 uncultured Bacteroidales bacterium
CATGGTTTGGTTGGTAGTATTTAGAATAAGTATTACGCCTATCAGGATAAAACCAACAACAAGCACATAAACCGCTTCAAGCGCAAGATGTTGAAGCGGGACAACAAAAAAGGCAGCTATAAAGCCAATTAATGACGCTATACCAATTATCATCCAACCCATCTTAACAGCTTTATTTTTAGAAATTTGATCAGTAAGTTGATTTTCGATACGGTGTGATTTGTCAAACAGGCTCAGACCTACCATCACAACTGAAAGAATTATAAAGACATATCCAATTCTAAGGATAAATGGTAGTTCAGGATTTGCAACTTTGAAGAATATACCTAAAGGAATAGTGAGAAGCGCAATCCATAATGCAGCATTAGCAGTAGCCTGCCGCCAGAATAAACCACAAAAGAAAATCAGGAAAACGCCCGGATAAATGTAACCCGTATATTCCTGAATATATTGGTAAGCCTGATCGAGTGTTTTTAACTGAGGTGCGACAATTGTGGCAATAACAAGAGAAATTAGTGCAACAATCCGACCTACAAAAACTAACTGTTTGTCGGGTGCATTTTTATTGATATAGTTTTTATAAATATCAATCGTAAAAATTGTAGATGTACTGTTAACAATTGAACTGATTGAAGAAACTGCAGCAGCAGCTATTGCTGAGAACGCAAGACCGGTAATCCCGACAGGAACAATATTATTGAGCAACCACGGATAAGCTTCGTCTGATTTTCCTAATTCTGCACCCAAAGCGAAAGCAGCAATACCGGGAACTACAACCAAAAGGGGGATTAATAATTTCAGATAACCTGCAAATACTACACCATATTGAGCCTCTTTGACGCTTTTGCCTGCCAGACCACGCTGTATAATAAACTGATTGAAACCCCAGAAGCCGAAGTTTGTAAGCCACATTGAGCCAAGAACAACCCCCAATCCCGGAAGATCAAGAAATGCATCTTTCTTACCTCCAACACCATCAGGGACAAAAACCGTCCCTTTTTCAATAATCATGTGGAATTTCTGAGGAGCTTTGTCTATCAGCTCAGAAAACCCGGCTAAGAATCCATGACCATCACCCAAGGCACTCACAGCAAGAAATGTTGTTACCAATCCACCGAATACCAACACTATAACGTTTATCACATCAGTCCAGGCAACAGCTTTCATTCCGCCCCATAATGAGTATATTGCTGAAAAGAACGAAAAACCAATAATCCCGTAAATAAGTGGAACCCCGATTATGCGTTCCATGGCTAAGGCTCCCAAATAAATTACGGCAGTCATGTTTACAAAAATATAGACAAGAATCCAAAAGACTGCAAGACAAGTGCTTACCCTTTTGTCGTACCTTTGTGAAAGAAACTGCGGCATAGTATAAATGCCCTTTTCAATAAATACGGGAAGGAAATACTTCGCCACAAAAATCAGTACTATTGCCGCAATCCATTCGTAAGCGGCTATTGCCAAGCCAATTGCGTAACCCGAACCCGACATTGCAATAAAATGCTCAGCTGAAATATTGGCGGCAAGTAGTGTGGAACCAATTGCCCACCAGGGTAAAGAGCGGCTTGCAAGGAAATAATCCTGCGATGTTTTATCCTCGCCTTTTTTTGTGCGCGAGACCCATAATCCTGTGAAAACAATGATGGAAGCA
>CAIRHD010000282.1 GCA_903878265.1 uncultured Bacteroidales bacterium
TAATCCAGAAATGGATGCGCTTACAGCAGTATCGGTACTACCGGTAACGGGGCTTGGTGTACCCACAACCGTTGAGCCATAAGCAACTGTTAAACCATAATTAAAGGAAACAGTGGTTGAACTTCCATTTGGGTTCACAATACCATTTAATATAGCTGCCGATCCAGTTAAACCAGTTGCAGCAGTTGTTGTTACTGTTGGAGGAGGAACAGGAGGTAGAATATTCACGGTGAAATCCTGGCAATTCCCATAACTATATGATCCGCAAGGGTTTGTTGGATAAGGAGAACTCCATCTCGCTAACGCCCTTAGCCTTGTAGATCCCGTAAGGGAAGTTGCCGAAACCGTAAATGGAGTGCTGAATAATGTATTTGAGCTGCTGCAGTAGATGTTTGCCACTACTTCGCTCGCACCATCAAATATATTGTTATGGTTGTAATCGATCCATATAGTAACATAAGTACTGCTCCATGCAGCTTTTACAGAAATAGTAAATGCAGTGCCTTGCGAAAGAGGGGTTGATAAGGAAGTATAATCATGATACCAGCTTGGCGAACCTGAGCATGGTATAATTTGAGCAATTGTATTCAAGGCAAAATAAGTCAACCCATCACTGGATGTACAGCCAGTGCTGAAATAAGGCATACAATATACAGTTGTTAATGTTGTAAATGTCATGTCATTACCAAAAGTAGTATCATTAACATTTACAGCTACAGCCCTAAAATGATATAGTGAGTTTAAAGCAAGCCCTGTTACGTTTGCACTAACAGCAATTGGAGTAGCCCCGTTAACTGTTGATGGTGTACCTGTAAAAGTTGACCCATATGCTGTTGTTAAACCATATTCAAAATAAACAGTAGATTCATAATTATTTGCATTAACAGTCCCATTCAAAGTTGCAGAAACACCTGCAATAAAGGTTGCAGCCGTAGTTGTTACGGTTGGTGGAGGCAAATTCACAGTTACTGTAACTGGAGTTCGTGCAGCTAAAGCACAATTTGGATTTGTTGTAAACCAAGAAATCGCAATCTGTCCATTGCCATTCCTAACGCCTGGTTGGAAGAAAGGATTTGAAAGCGTTCCAGTCCATGACGAACCTCCGCCACCTTGACCAGCACCACAATTGGTACCAGCAGCACCGCCGCCGCCGTAGTAACCGCCACCGCCGCCACCAGTAGCTCCGCAACTTGCAGAGTTATTGGATGCTCCTCCCAATCCAAAAGTTCCACTGCTTCCTGAACCAGCACTGGCACTTGCACCTGCACCTCCAGAGGTCAATCCCCCTCCGCCACCACCACCACCGTGGTAGGCCGACCCGCTTGCACCGCCAGTGTTTCCGCCATTACTGCCGCAGAAATCATATCCAGATCCACCGCCACCGCCAGCATAGTTGGAACCTGCTGTACCACCACCACCATCTCCATTGCCCGTCAAACAATTCCAACTATCTCCACCAGCGCCACCACCGCCTCCGGCTACTATTATCCTGTCGGAAATAGTCATTCCACCCAAACGGACATCGCTTGCATCGCCTCCGTTTGCACCGCCTCTTCCGCTACCTCCTCCGTTAAACAGGCTATGCCCACCAACATATATGTATAATATCTGTCCTGGAACAACTGCCAATTCACCCTTTGCACGACCACCTTGCCCAGGTGAAAAACCATTCATACCAATACCTTCAGCGCCTAATGCATCTATTGTTATCGAATAAACCCCTGCTGGAACCGTAAACGTTTGGTAATTGCCTGTATAATCAAAAGTTTGGGTATTATTACCTGCTGCTATATTCGCTTCAGCATAATAAGTTGTTGTGGCATTAGGTGTAACTGCGAAATTTGCTCCACTCGCACTGCTACCAATTGAGGCACCTTCGGTTGGCGTAGTGTACCAAAGTATTAAATTGCCCGCAGATGTGGCATTCAAATTAGAAGAAGCACCCAGAAAAATGGCTGATGGTGTTGCCGTAACCGGATCCGGCGAGGTAGGTAGGCTTAAAACCGAAACAGATATTGAAACAGAACAAGTGCATCCGATTGAATTCAAATATGTGTATGTTATTTCCGCCAGGCCTCCAGCCACACCGGTAAGCACTCCAACCGATGGGTCATCAAACGTAGCAATTCCTATTGATGCACTGCTCCATGTCCCTCCTGCTACTGAGCTTGCTAAAGTGGTTGTGGAACCAGCACATACTGTAGTTATACCAGTTATTTCTGCTTTGGTTGTAGTAAAAAACACATCATTTCCGTAACTAGTTCCAAAACTGTTAGTTGCATACGCTCTTACATGATAGGTTGTTCCTGCACTCAAGCCGGTTATATCACTAACAAAACTACCTATACCTGTTCCATCTGTAGTGTGAAAATCTGTAGAAACCGGATCAGCCGTTGTACTCCAGCAAACCCCTCTTTCAGTAACGGCATCGCCGCCTTCATCGGTTACATTTCCTCCTGATGTTGCTGTACATTCGTCGTTAGGAGTAGTAATGGCTGTTGTTACTGTAGGTGGCTGAACGGATGGAAGTATATTTACTTGAAAATCGGAACAGTTGCCATAATCGTTATAACCACAAGGATCGGTTGGGTAACCATTATAGAAGCTCGTCATTGCCCTGAGCGTGGTTGCACCGCTTAAAGCGGAAGCCGGGACTGTAAGAGGAACCGTATAGGTTGTTGAGGCATTACCACAGTACACACTGCCCACTAATTCGTTGGCTACATCAAAAACATTGTCCTGATTGTAATCTATCCAAAAGTTTACATACTCATCACCATAATAGTAACCGGTACTTATCGAAATAGTATAAGCAGCACCAATAGTAAGATCGGTTGATACAGCAAAATTGTGGTAATAACTTGGTGTCCCTTCACATAAGATGGATTGGGAAATGGTATTCAGTTCAAAATAATCCAAACCCATGTTGTAGGTGTTGCAACCTGTATAATATAGAGGGACACAATAAAGGGTGTTCAAAGTTGTAAACGTAGTGTCGCTCCCATAAGATGTGCCTGCTGAATTGTTGCTGGCAATCCTGAAATGGTAAGTTGTATTCATTTCAAGCCCGGTCAAATCGGCAGATGCCCATTGATTTCCCATTCCATAAAGGGTAAACGGGTTAGCATCAATGCTTGCCCCGTAAGCATCTGTCAAACCGTACTCGAACCAAACCGTTGAAGCCGAATTGTTGGCATTCACGATTCCGTTCAACCTCATGGTAGTACTTGAATGGTTGCTGGCCAAACCGGTTTCAACTATTGGAGGAATAGCAGTGGTGGTGAAATTTAATGTATCTCCCGAAATGTAGCCTCCAGCTCCAAAACCTACCGTCTTAAAATAATAGGTGGTATTTGGAACAAGTCCTGTTAGCGAAGCACTAACACCATTATCGTCGGTTCCTGTTACTGTTGCAGGATTGCCTACAATTGTATTTCCAAAATCAATTCCCGTTCCGTAATAGAATTCAGCGTTGGCAGGATTATCATTTGCATTTATTGTCCCATTCAATACTGCATTATAAGGGGTAATTCCCGTAGCATCCAGAGTGGTAACAGTTGGAGGCGTTACAGCATCAACTATATTCACGGTGAAATCGGAACAATTGCCATAATATTCAGTTACAGAACATGGATCTGACGGATAACCGTAACCATCGTACCTGGACATCACCCTGAGTCGTTTTGGTCCTGTTGCAGATGAATTGTTTACCACAAAGGGGATCAACGAGTTGGCCCCACCGTAGCAGTGGCCTTGTCCCACTATTTCACTGTCTCCATCAAAAAGATTGTTATCATTGTAATCAATCCAGGCTGTTACATATAACCCAAAATTTCCGGCTGCCCCTACTGAAATGGAATAGTAACCATTTTTGGCCAAATCGGTTGAAGAGGAAGTATAATCATGATAATAGTTGGGGGTTCCACTGCATGCAATCGTCTGTGAAATCGTATTCAGTCCAATATAGTTCAACCAGATATTATCGCCCCAAGGATCACTACAACCGTAAGAATATACTGGAATACAATAAGGAGTGGATAAAGTTGTAAATGTCATATCAGCACCAAAAGCCGTATCAACCGAATTGAAGCTAAATACCCGGTAATGATAGGTTGTATTCATTGATAGCCCGGTAATGGTTTGAGCCACAGCTTGAGGAAAAATATCCAAAAACGAAGATGGTATTCCGGCTAATGTGGTTCCATAAGTATTGTCCAATCCATATTGGAAATAAACCATTGATGAATCATTGTTTGGGTTCACCGTTCCATTCAAGGTCGCTGACGTGCCCGATAAGGGATTTGCGGCATCGGTTGTAACGGTAGGTGGGATTTTACCTGTGGCAAATGTCAGAGTATCCCCCGAAATGTAGCCTCCTGCCCCAAAACCTGCTACTTTAAAATAATAGGTGGAATTTGGAATGAGAGCTGATGGTGAAGCACTCACATCGGTTGTACTTGTTCCAGTTACTGTTGCTGGAATGCCCTCAATTGTATTGCCGAAACCAAGTCCCGTTCCATACTGGAATTCAACGTTTGTGGGAATATCATTGGCATTCACAGTACCGTTTAAAACGGCATCCGTTGCTGTAACTGCCGAGGCATCGAGTGTTGTTACAGTTGGAGCTGCCACAGGCGCAACAATGTTTACCGCAAAATCGGCACAATTGCCATAAAGTTCCGAGGTTGAGCATGGATCAACAGGATACCCCGAATGTGTCTGATAATAGGACGACATCACCCTGAGACGTGTTGCGCCTGTAGATATAGACGGAACTGTAAATGACATAGTGTAAGTTGTTCCGGCAGTCAAGCAATGTACTTGCGCTGCCTCTTCGCTTGCACCGTCAAAAACATTATTTTGATTGTAATCAATCCATACCTTGACATAGAAATTGTTCTCTCCTGCCTCTATCGAAATAATATAATAACCATTCTGGGCAAGGTCGGTGGTAAGGGAAGCAGTATAATCATGGTAATAGTTCGGTGTGCCTGAACATGGAATGGATTGAGAAATAGTATTCAGTCCAAAATACGTTAGACCCATTATACCTTCGCCACTGCAGCCATATGCATAAACCGGAGTACAATATTGGGTAGCAAGCGTTGTGAATGTCATATCGTCTCCATACGAAGTACCTGCAGCATTTGTACTGCCTACCCGGTAATGATAGGTTGTATTCAATTCCAGCCCTGTTAAAGATGCAGATACGGGATCGTTAGAAAAACCGTTGATATCAGACGGATTTCCACTTACAGTATTGCCGTAAGTGTCGTCTAATCCATATTCGAATATCACTGTTGAAGGCGAATTATTGGCATTTACAGTCCCGTTCAAGGTAGCCGAAACACCAGAAATTGTAGTGGCAGCATCGGTAGTTACCGTTGGCGGGATTGCCAAAGTGGTAAATTCCATATCGCCACCCGAAACCGAGCCACCTGGGCCATAGCCTACCAATTCGTAATGGTAAGTAGTGTTTGGGGTTAATCCCGATAAAGTTCCAGTAACATTAGTAACCGTATCGCCACCAATAATCCACGGTGTGCCCGAAACACCATCGGTATAACCTAAACTTGAGCCATAATTGAACCGGGGATGGGTTTGGTAATTATTTGCATTGATAGAACCCCGAAGTGTAACTCCAGTTGCCGTAATATCAGTTGCTGAAAAAGTACTTACTAAAGGTGCGGAAAGAGGACCAACAATATTTACAGAAAAATCACAAACATTACCAAAACCAGGATCGAAGCAAGCATCTGCAGAATATCCAGTGGTGGAAGATATGACCCGAAGCATTGTAGTTCCAATAATAGCTGTTGCAGGAATGGTGATAGAGGTAGAAGTAGTACTAAGGGCCGGGCAAACAAATTGGGATGCTATTTCTGTAGCAATATCAAATACGCTATCGTTATTGTAATCGATCCAAACAGTTACATACGCAGCAAAATCAACTGCCTGCACCGAAATGTCGTAAATTCCATTCTGCCCAAAGTCGGCAATTTGACTTGTAAAATCATGATAATACTCATTTGGCGAACCATCGCACAAAATTGACGCCTGGTTTAAATCCCCAAACTGGAATGATGTTATTCCATAACCGCCCGCACAACCATTGGTAAAAATTGGTGCACAATATTGTGCATTTACACTATGATTGTTGAAAAAGAGGACAAACAGTAATGCTTGGACGAAAAGTAGATGTTTTTTCATGATCCTTTTGTATTAAGTGTTAAAATAAGTTGGTGTCTTTTGAATGGAATTCTTTAAACTATTGGTTCTTAACGCAGTTAAAGCAGGCGGTATGGCAGGCAAAGCAATATTGGTCGTACAAGTTTAAAATGTACATATTATAAAAAAAACGCATCGAAGGAAGCCCGATTTTTATTTTTAAAACCTCCTTTGTTGAAAAAAGCAATAACAACGATTTACAAAATTAACAAAAAAAAACTAACTATTCCTCATTTATTTTAAATGATCATATATTTATTTTTTTACATATATACTATTCGCAATTCAAGCCAATATTATTCATTGTGTTTCCTTTAAAAATGTTGGGGAATTTGGTCGAAGTAGAAAGACATATTTTGGGGTTCAAAACAGTAGAAATAAAAGCAAACAATCAAATTTATAAAGTGAAATACTACAAATCATAACTAATATTGCAAATCCAAACAATATAAAAGTGCATGTAATTTTGCATGTGTAAAAATAAACGGCTTGTAAGATTTATACTTTTACAAGCCGTTAAAAATCAATCAAGAGCCACTAATGGGACTCGAACCCACGACCTGCTCATTACGAATGAGCTGCTCTACCAACTGAGCTAAAGTGGCATTACTGTTTACTATTGCAAACAGGCAATTTATTTTCGGGATCAATTCATCGAAACCAACAGCTTTTTCTTCGTGAATGAATTATGTCATCATGCTGTTCAACATCCCATTAAAAAAACCTGGCTTTTATAAAGTGAAACAAGATTTAAAAATAATCCTGGTTCACCCCCAGTTTTCTAAGTGGCAAAAGTAAAGAAATATTGGCTCGCAGCACCTCAAATCAAAATATTTTATGCGGTTTACAAGGTTTGATATGAATAATGTTCCCCTTTCTGTATCAAATTATACTCAAAACGGGATAAATTGTCGCATTTAGATTTGAAATTTTTACCACGGAGGCACGGAGTTCACAGATTTTACTCACAATTGCTTATTCTTTTAGGAGTTTGTTTCGGCAAGCTCAACACATCGCGTGATATCGCTTCGCTAAGTTCACGGAGTTCATTCTCAGTGCTTTTCTTCGTGTTCTCCGTGCCTCCGTGGTCCTTTTTTTGTGATTATAAATCGCGGATTTTATCCCATTTGCAGTATAGGACAGAACCTTAGTTGTAATCCACTCATTATGAGATGTATTAAGGTTATTCCAAATCAAGGCTTGCCAGCCGCTTTTTCCGAAACTAACCAATGCGAATAACGAAGATCGCCAGAACGGATTTTTTCCTCAAAAGTGAGGCAATAGTAGTTATAATTGGAAATATATCCCCACATCGCGAATTTAAGGTTTCTCAAATTCCACAACGAACGCCTGAATTGTTTGCGTACAGTTTTCCGGTTGTATAACTTCGTCCAGATATCCCTCATGCTTTCAGAAAGTTCGCTATTAGTCATAAGCCCTGGAACAATCACAGGTTCCGAAAAATCGTACTTGCTCCAATCTTCAGGATAATTGGTAAACAAAATCCGGTTTTCGGATTTTAAGCGGTTGTACAGGCCGGTTCCTGGCAGTGGCGTTAATATGGTAGTTTGCCAAGCATCCACACTCGATTTAAGGATATAGTTTGAGCGATCGTAAAGTGCTTGTTTTGAATCGGTATCCATCCCAAAAATAAAAGCGCCTAGGCTCTTAAAAAGCCAGTATCGTTAACATGTTAACGATAATCTATGCTGCTTTTTTGATTCCATAAATTTGGAGTATTTCATTGATTTCTTTTCTGATATTTAAAAAGAGCTTGTCTATATGCATCACTTCTTCAGGA
>CAIRHD010000283.1 GCA_903878265.1 uncultured Bacteroidales bacterium
ATTTCGTCGAAGGTGCTGATAACCTTGAAACGCTGACCAGGTGTGGTTGGTTTAAATTTCTTGAGAGCCATTATTCCTTAGATATTGCTGTAAAAATCTATTGATTCGCCTTTAGCTAATGTGATGATAGCCTTTTTAAATGAATTTGTTTTCCCTGATAGTACACCAGCTTTTGTAAAGCGTGATTTCCGTTTACCGGCGTATACCATGGTATTTACTTCTTCTACTTCAACGTTATACAAATCCTTTACAGCTTTCTTAATCTGCAACTTATTTGCACGTTTGTCAACTACAAAACCATAACGTCCGAGTTTTTCGCCCAGGGCTGTCATTTTCTCAGTAATGATCGGCTTGATGATGATAACCATCGCTATTATATTTTAGTGTTATTGCTAACGGTATTTATTAATTCTCAAACGATTTTTCAATTTCGCTTACCGAACTTACCAATAAGATAAGGTTTTGTGCGTTGAGTATGTCGAATGTATTCAGGTCGCAGGCACGGGTTACTTTTGCCTTCTTCAAATTACGCGATGAAAGCACTATGTTCTGGATATTTTCAGGTAACACCATCAAGGTCTTGCGTCCATCAAGTTTAAGTGCTGAAAGTACTGATGCATAAGAACTGGTTTTTGGCGTTTCAAAATTAAAATCTTCGATAACCAAAATATTGTTTTCTTTCATTTTATAAGCCAAAGCCGATAAACGTGCGAGCTTTTTCAACTTTTTATTCAGTTTAAAACTGTAATCGCGTGGTTGTGGACCGAATGCGCGGGCTCCGCCTCTGAACAATGGTGATTTACGGCTACCTGCACGTGCACCACCGGTACCTTTTTGTTTTTTAAGTTTCTTGGTACTACCACTTACCATAGATTTCTCAAGTGATGCGTGTGTACCTTGACGCTGGTTTGCCAGATACTGTTTGGTATCAAGGTATATAGCGTGGTCATTAGGAGTTACCTCGAAAATACTATCGTTGAGTGTAACCGTTTTGGCAGTTTTTTCGCCTTTGATGTTATATACTGTTAGCTCCATCTTTCAACAATTACATATGAACCACTAGCTCCTGGAATAGAACCTTTAATTACAAGCAGATTTTTTTCAGGAACAATTTTCATAATCTGCAAGTTTATCATTTTAACGCGGTCAACCCCCATGTGGCCAGCCATCCGCATACCTTTGAAAACTTTGCTTGGATAGGAAGATGCCCCAACTGAACCCGGTGCCCTGAGCCTGTTGTGCTGACCGTGGGTTGCCCCGCCAACTCCAGCAAAACCATGACGACGTACTACACCCTGAAAACCTTTACCAATTGTAGTTCCAACCACATCAATAAATTCTCCCTCTTCGAAAATATCCACTTTAAGAATATCACCAAATGTTTTTTGATGATCCGCTTCAAAACGTGTAAATTCCTTTACAACCCGTTTTGGTGTTATTCCAGCTTTCTTGAAATGCCCTATTTCAGCTTTGTTCGAATGTTTTTCCTTCTTGTCCTCATAAGAGAGCTGAATGGCTTCGTAACCGTCATTCTCCATTGTCCTGACCTGAGTTACAAAGCAAGGACCCGCTTCGATAACTGTACAAGCTATATTTTTGCCGTTGGCATCAAACAAGCTGGTCATTCCTATTTTTTTTCCGATAATTCCTGACATTATATCGAGATATTAATGTTTTTTTTTTAATTCCTTCAATTACAAAACTGATCAAGATCAGATTTTAATTTCTACTTCAACACCACTTGGCAACTCAAGTTTCATAAGAGCGTCGATAGTTTTTGCAGTTGAACTGTAGATATCAAGCAACCTTTTGTAAGAACTCAACTCAAACTGTTCGCGCGATTTTTTGTTTACGAAAGTCGATTTAAGAACGGTATAAATCTTTTTATCAGTTGGAAGAGGAATTGGTCCGTTAACAATTGCACCGGTCAATTTTACCGTCTTCACGATCTTTTCGGCAGACTTGTCCACCAAGTTATGATCGTACGATTTCAGCTTTATTCTAATCCTCTGGTTCACGTTGTAATCTTTTATTACGTTATTATGACTGAATTAATATCCTTTTATTTTGGCAATTACCAATTCTGCAATGGTCCTTGGTGTTTCCTGATAATGCGAGAACTCCATACTTGAGTTTCCACGTCCGGAAGTAACTGTTCGCAGGCTGGTAACATAACCAAACATTTCTGACAAAGGCACTTTAGCTTTTACTATCTGATACTTAATCTTGGCATCGATATTTTCGACTACTGCACGGCGCTTGTTAAGATCACCGGTTACATCGCCAACATAATTATCAGGACAAACAACTTCTATCTTCATTATTGGTTCGAGCAATACACTTTTCGCTTTGCGGGCAGCTTCTTTAAAACCTATTTTTGCACAGATTTCAAAAGCCAAGGCATCACTATCAACAGCATGGAACGAACCATCTATCAATTTTACTTTCATTCTTTCGAGAGCAAAACCAGCCAATACGCCATTCGCCATTGCAGCTTTAAAGCCTTTTTCTATTGGCCCAATAAACTCTTTAGGGATATTTCCGCCCTTTACTTCGTTTACAAACTGGAGTCCTTTAAATTCAGGATCGTCTGTTGGGCCCAATTCGAAAATAATATCGGCAAATTTACCTTTTCCACCCGTTTGTTTTTTATAAACTTCACGATGATGTACAGTAGCTGTAACAGCTTCGCGATAAGCAACTTGTGGTGCGCCTTGATTAACTTCAATTTTAAATTCCCTGCGTAAACGGTCTGTTAAGATATCCAGGTGCAATTCTCCCATTCCTGACATAACTGTTTGGCCAGTTTCCTGATCAGTACGAATCTTGAAAGTTGGATCCTCTTCAGCTAACTTTAGTAAAGCAATATCAAGTTTATCCAAATCATCCTGAGTACGTGGCTCGATAGCCACACTTATAACAGGCTCAGGGAAAGTCATGGATTCAAGAATAATAGGATGCTTTTCGTCGCACAAAGTATCGCCGGTACGGATTTGTTTAAACCCAACAGCAGCACCTATATCACCAGCTTCAATAAACTCTAAAGGAATTTGTTTGTTGGCATGCATTTGCATGATGCGGGAAATGCGCTCTTTTTTACCAGTCGAGGCATTCAGCACATAACTTCCAGATTGAAGCGTACCCGAATACACCCTGAAGAAAGCTATACGTCCAACAAATGGGTCGGTCGCAATTTTGAAAGCCAAAGCTGCAAAAGGCTCATCTGAATCAATATGACGAATTTCTTCTTCCTCTGAATCGGGATTTATACCTGTTACAGCAGGAACATCGTAAGGATTAGGCAAGTATAAACAAACAGCATCCAAAAGATTCTGAACGCCTTTGTTTTTAAATGCTGATCCACAGATAACAGGGGTTATTTTCATTTCTATGGTAGCCTGACGAATAATGCGGCGCATTTCATCCTCAGTTATCGAATTATGGTCATTAAAGAATTTCTCCAATAACTCATCATCTTCTTCAGCACAACCTTCAACAAGACGGGTACGATATTCATCAACTATTTCGAGCAAATCTTCTGGTACAGGACCTTCGGAATAATGCATCCCTTTTGAATCATCGTCCCAAATAATTGCTTTATTACTAATCAAATCAACAATGCCTTGGAAGGTATCTTCTGAACCAATTGGAATTTGCAATGGAACTGCGTTAGCGCCTAATTTTTCTTTCAACTCATCAATTACAGAGAAGAAATCAGCTCCTGCCCTATCCATCTTATTGATGAAACAGATACGTGGAACGTTATATTTATCAGCCTGTTTCCAAACAGTTTCGCTTTGAGGCTCAACACCACCAACTGCGCAAAAAACTGCAACCGCACCATCTAAAACCCTGAGTGAGCGTTCCACCTCAACAGTGAAATCAACGTGCCCAGGTGTATCAATAATATTCAAACGGTAATCTTGTGATTCAAATTCCCAACTTACTGTAGTAGCAGCAGAGGTGATGGTAATTCCGCGTTCCTGTTCCTGAATCATCCAGTCCATTGTAGCGGTACCATCATGTACTTCACCAAGCTTGTAATTACGGCCGGTGTAATACAATATACGCTCCGTCGTCGTCGTTTTGCCGGCGTCGATATGGGCCATTATGCCTATGTTTCGCGTATATTTCAGTTTATCTGATGACATGTATTAACCTTCCTTAATTAATTATTCAAATTTAGAACCGGAAATGCGAGAAAGCTTTATTAGCTTCAGCCATACGGTGTGTATCTTCTTTCTTTTTGAATGCAGAACCTTCTTCTTTGTATGCGGCCATAATCTCACTGGCTAATTTTGAAGCCATTGATTTTTCGTGCCTTCTGCGTGAATATAGAATAAGGTTTTTCATTCCGATTGACTGTTTACGGCCAGGACGTATTTCAGAAGGGATCTGAAAAGTAGCTCCGCCAATACGACGGCTGCGAACCTCTACGTTAGGGGTAACATTTGCCAATGCTTTTTTCCAAACTTCCAAACCGTCTTCTTTAAGTTTTTCAGTTACGAGTTCAATTGCGTCGTAAAAAATGTCATAAGCGCAGTTTTTCTTTCCACGCTCCATCATATTGTTTACAAATTTTGTAACAACCTGTTCGTTGAACTTTGGATCAGGTAGTATGACACGTTTTTTGGGTGATGATTTCCTCATTTTGAAATATCCTTATCGTTTCGACAATTCAATTATTTTTTCTTGCCTGCTACAGGTTTCTTAGCCAATGCACCTTTTTTTGGACGCTTTGTGCCGTATTTTGATCTGCTTTGATTCCGACCATCAACACCAGAGGTATCAAGGGCTCCACGTATAATATGGTAACGCACGCCCGGCAGATCTTTAACACGACCACCCCTTATCATTACAATTGAGTGCTCTTGCAAATTATGACCTTCACCTGGTATATAAGCGTTTACTTCTTTACCATTTGTGAGACGTACCCTGGCTACTTTACGCATTGCAGAGTTAGGTTTCTTAGGTGTAGTTGTATAAACCCTTGTACAAACCCCGCGGCGCTGAGGACATGAATCCAATGCCGGCGATTTGCTCTTATCTGTCAATTTTTGACGACCTTTACGAACCAGTTGTGCTATTGTAGGCATATTGAATCTATTGATTTTTCTTTTGTTTCAGGTATTTTTTTCTAAAGGGTTGCGAAAGTACAACTTAATTTCGATTACCAATCTGATATCCCTAACTATTTGTATTTTCTGAACCAGTATTTCGCTAAGTGCAAAAAAAATGCCCTTTGCGGATTTCTCCAACAATGGGCTTCAGTTGTTTACAACGGGATATAACTATGATTATAAGACGTTTGACACAAGAGGCTTTCGCAAAAGCTGTAAACGAATGCCCGCTTACTTTTATCGTGTTTTGAAACCTATATCGTCTTACTTTCTCAGGTTTCCCGGACTATAAAAAACTTTAGTCCTTCGCTTATAAACGGTTGCATTATAAAAATCCTGCCGCTTTAGGAGGGTGCAAAGATACAACTTATTTATTACGTGCAACATCAAGCATAAAATAATTACGATAAATTCATTAAACAATGTTTGACCTTTTAGTTAATGATTTTAAAATGAAGTGTTTGTAATTATTTAATAAGTCAAAATTGTAGAAATTAAAATTTTATAAATGGCAATAATTGGTGCAAGCGGGCTTTTTTACCGATTTTTTAGAATCATCACAGTACTATCCAAATCGGGAATCAACACAATTTGTTCGGGAATACAACTTGAAAAATCGTCAACAGCTTTCACCAATCCTTCCCATTTCTCATTATAATCATGAATCAGGATCACGCCACCAGGTGAAAGTCGGGGATAAAAAAACTCAAGTCCTGCTTTTGTGGGATTGTAAAGATCGGCATCTATGTTTACGAGCGAGAATTTTGTTTTCTCCATCTTTAAAGTTGATTCGGGAAAAGAACCAACATGTGTCTTAATCATCCCCGAATTGTCCCCAATTTTCTTTATTACCTTATTTATAGAAGTATCTGCAAAACTATTTGAATCGTAAGTAGCTGCTGTTCCGGTTTCTGGTTTGAGGTCGGTATCAATAAAACCTTCGAATGTATCGAAAAGATGAAAAATTCTATGACGATCCATCAAATGAATCAGCCTTGCACTTTCGCCTTTATAAACACCAAGTTCGGCAAAATCGCCCTTCACATTCTCTTTGTTTAGGCGTTGTATCTGAATCCAAAAATTATATAGCCTCACTTTATCGGGGTAGTTGCGTGCTGCATTAAGCAATTCGCGGCTTAGTTTTCCATCCTTTCGGGCTTGTTCCCAAGCTGGAGGTTCGTAGGTTTCGCCGAAAAACATATCCCAAACATATTTGATAAGGAATATCAAAACGATAAGGATGATGGAAAAATTGAACAATTGAAACAAAGGGAGGTGCATGGTAAACTCTAAAAAGCTATTGCAAAGTAACAATAAAAACTCGAATTGGTGTCACATACATTGGGTGTGCAGACGCCTAGAGCAAAGCCCGTAATTTTTTATATCCTTCGGCACTTGCACGGATTTTTGCACCACATTTGAGCGTAACTATATGAGTGTCCTTGCTATAAGGCTCTATGGCAGCTATTTGCGACAAATTAATGATTGCGCCACGGTGAATCCTGACAAAATTGTTTACAGGTAAATGTTCCGCAAAGAATTTCATCGTCTTTTCTTTCAGGTGGTTGCCAAGTTCAGAATATATCATCACATAATC
>CAIRHD010000284.1 GCA_903878265.1 uncultured Bacteroidales bacterium
TCAATATTTCAGGGTAGCATACGGTGTTACGCCAGAATTGACCATGTCGGTTGAAGGTGGAAATTATTTTTACAAAGAGGAAGTTGGGCTTGATGCAGATCCTGAAAAAACCTACAGGTCGAGTGGTTTTGGCGATCTGATTATCTTTCCGCGTTATAAAATCCTGAATTACTGCACGGGTAAAACCACTAACGAGATCACGGTGGGTTTAGGGTTTAAAATCCCCGTTGGCGTTTACAACGATTCCACAGGCAGGATAGAACCTTTTTCCGGAGATACCTATTATGTTACTAACCCTCAATCTGTTCAGATGTCGTCAGGTTCTCAGGACCTGATTTTTTATACACTTATGCATCGCGGGTTTACCAAACAAAAATTCAGGGTTTTTGCAAATATGTTGTATGTAAAAAAAGGATGGAATCCGTTAGGAGCAAAACTTGGTGATTTTGCCAGCGTAGGCTTATTTGCCGGAAAAACATTCTTTAAAAGCCTAGGCACCACGCTACAGCTCCGCTACGAATGGGTAGATAAAATGAAACTGAATCAGGACATTCTTTTATACGATTATCCAAGCTACGACCCTGAAGCCACAGGATACAAAAAGGTGTTTCTTAGCCCTCAGATGAATTTTTCTATTAAAAACTTAAGCTTTTATGGATTACTTGATATCCCGGTATATCAGAATTTAACCAAAACGCAGGTTGGTTCGCAATACCAGTTTACAGTAGGGCTCACATATAAAATATTGACTTCCAATACAAAAGCAAAAACAGGAGACTACTATTGCCCAATGCATCCCGAAATAAGGTCGGTTGTGAAAAGCACCTGCCATAAATGTGGTATGGACTTAATAAAGGGTGAAAAAAAGTAGTTTTACTTTGATACCTACCTGTATATAAAAAATATCAGGGCAAACCGCAAACAGTTCAGTACTTGTATGCGGTAAGCCTTTCAAGGTATTTCAGCAACTGTGGTTTAAAAGAACAAAATCAAATTTTCTTGAACAACCCTTAATCGGGAAGGTAGTGCAGCGACTTTTTCATGAAAAAGGTTTACGCCGATAGGATACCTTATAAGTTTTTATGTTTTGAAATGATGAATCGGAAACTAATTTTGACACTGGTTTTTTTATGGGAGCTACCACAAAACCTTTTGGGAATAGTGGTTCTTGCTGTAATAATGGTTCGAAAATCCATTCTTAAGTTTGAACTTAAAAATCATCTTTTTTGTATAGAAACACAAAATATTGGTTTAAGCCTTGGATGGTTTGTATTCTGGACACCTTCAGGAAACAGGTTTTCATCTATCGAAAATGATTGTCTGCTACACGAATTGGGTCATGCAAAGCAATCACTGATGCTTGGCCCATTTTACCTGATTGTTGTCGGCATCCCTTCATTATCAAGGGTGGTTTATCGCTGTTTGTATCGCAGGATCCTTGGTTTTGCTTGGAATAATTATTATAATGGATTTCCAGAGAATTGGGCGGATAGCTTAGGTGGTATCCCGATTCCCAAAAAAAATAACACAAAGGCTATCCGGAATCGGGTAGCCTCTAAACATTTTCATCTGTCATCTGACTTTTTAATAAACCAATTCTATTCGTGGCAGAAGCCTTTCTTAAAGAAATCACAATTTTCTTACAGAAATCAGTAGCTTAATTTTTAACTTTTTATTCCCCGAACCTTCAAACCATCATAAATAAAAACCAGAAACCTACCAACAATAAAGACAGCAAAATCCTCTATACACTCTATATACCAACCTGCTTAAATAAAATACATTTCAGCAGGTTTTTCATTTTCAGGATTCTTGGCAAAAAATTATTATGTTCTGTATTATGAATGTTGTATTCCGTATTTTTGCAAATGGGATTTTCGAACTCTCACCTTTTCTTACTCTTCAATTTCTTCAATGGCCAACCGCATTTATGCCGATCGTAAAATAGTGATTATCACTACTTTTCTGGTTATTGGTTTTATTTATCTCATAAGGTTGTTTTATATACAAGTAATCGACAGGAGTTATACCGCTTCGGCCAACAACAATGTTTTGCGTTATGTTACCCAGTTTCCTGCCCGCGGGTTAATTTACGACCGCAATGGGAAATTGCTTGTTTATAATGAAGCCGTTTATGATTTGATGGTAATACCACGTCAGATAAAAGATGTGGATACCGCCGAAATATGCCGCTTACTCGATATTACGATCGATGGGTTCAAGGAGCGGATGAAAAAAGCACGCGATTATTCGCCCATGTTGGCATCGGCATTCGAAAAACAGATTTCGAAAGAAACGTATGGATATTTTGAGGAAAAGCTTTACCGCTTCAGGGGTTTCTTTGTTCAGCCGCGTACCTTACGGAAATATCCTATGTCTATTGGCGCCCACCTTTTAGGTTACATTGGCGAAGTTACCCCAAACCAGATCGAGAAAAGCCACTATTACAAACAAGGCGATTATATAGGCATAAGCGGGATCGAACGCGCTTACGAAAATGAATTGCGAGGGATCAAGGGATTGAAAATAAGGATGGTAGATGTTTTTAACCGAGATGTTGGCAGTTTCGAGAATGGCCGTTATGATACTGCTGCCGTTATGGGAAGCGATTTATATACAGGTATTGATGCCGATTTACAGGAGTATGGCGAAAAACTTATGGCAAACAAACGTGGCAGCATTGTAGCTATCGACCCCAAAACAGGAGAAATACTGTGTTTCCTCTCAAGTCCTGGCTACGACCCCAACCTTTTGGTAGGCCGCGTGAGGGGGAAAAATTATGGCGAATTGAACAAAAACCTTTACAAACCTTTGGTTAACCGTGCTATCATGGGGCAATATCCTCCTGGCTCTACCTTTAAAATGGCAAATGATATGGTTGGGCTGCAAATGGGAGTAATTAGTCAAACCACGCGTTTTTCGTGTCAGGGGCCTGGATCGTCACCGATAAAATGTACGCACAACCACGTTTCGCCACTCGATGTTTTTATGGCTATCCAGCAGTCGTGCAACCCTTTCCACTGGCAGGTTTTCAGGGCAATAATGAATGACCAGAATTACAAAACCGTAAAAGAGCGTTATGATGTGTGGCGAAACCACCTTATGAGCATGGGGTTTGGCCGTTTGCTGAATACCGATTTGGCCTTCGAGCTAAAGGGCAACCTTCCGCCATCGGAAGTTTTCGACAAAATATATGGTAAAAGCCATTGGAACGCCATGACTATCCGTTCTTTATCAATTGGTCAGGGCGAAGTGCTAACTACGCCACTGCAATTGGTGAACTATGCTTCTATGGTGGCCAACCGTGGCATATTTTATCCTCCACATGTGGTACGCTCGATTGGCAGCGAAAAAAACAGGACAAAATTTTCGTCGCAAAAAAATGTGTCATCCATAAACCCAGAGTACATAGATGTTGTGATACAAGGTATGATGGAGGTTTTCGAAGGTTCGCATGGAACGGCAAGAGCCTATAAAATAGACAGCATTTCGATGGCGGGGAAAACCGGTACCGCTCAAACCTCGAGTGGCAAGGACAACTCCAATTTTATCGCTTTTGCACCGGTCGAAAACCCTAAAATAGCTATTTGTGTTATCGTAGAAAATGCCGGCTTTGGTTCAAAATGGGCTGCACCTATCGCTTCGCTGATGATAGAAAAATACATCAACCGTATTGTTAAGCGAAAAGAAATTGAGGAAAATATGATGAACGCTAACCTGTTGAACAATTGAAAGAGCAAAAAGGGATATTCCGGCACATCGACCGCACACTCGTGCTTTTATATATCACCCTTGTACTCATGGGTTGGTTTAATATATATGCTGCCGTTTATAACGAAGAACATTCGAGTATATTCGACTTGTCGCAGTCGTATGGCAAACAAATGCTATGGATTGCCACCGCTTTAGTGCTTGCTTTGATGGTGATTTTAACCGATGCAAAGTTCTTTAATGCTTTTGCCTACCCAATTTATGGTGGGACAATTTTTCTGCTTCTTTTAGTATTGGTTGCCGGCAAGGAAATTGCCGGTTCCAAATCGTGGTTCCAGGTTGGTGGTTTCGCCGTACAACCAGCCGAATTTGCCAAATTTGCAACCAATCTTGCCCTTGCTCATTACCTTAGCGTATTGGATTTCGATAGCAAAAAGCGCAAATCACAAATAATCCCCTTATTTATCCTTGCCATTCCTGCCTTTCTCATTTTGTTGCAAAACGATACTGGATCTGCCATTGTATATGCATCCTTATCACTGGTATTGTACCGCCAAGGGATGCCAGGAAGCATTTTGCTGTTGGGCATTGCAGTGGCAATTCTTGCTATCATGACTTTGCTGTTTAACCAATTTATAGTCATTGCAGTTATTGCAGTTTTGTTGTCGGGTTTTGTTTTTTTTATCCGGCGAAATTTACGCAACATACTTTCCGTGATAGGGATTCTTATTGTTGCTAGCATGTTTGTTTTGAGTGTGGATTACGCTTTCGACAATGTGTTGGAACAACACCAAAAAACGCGTATCAATGTGCTGTTAGGCAAACAA
>CAIRHD010000285.1 GCA_903878265.1 uncultured Bacteroidales bacterium
ATTCAGCAACTTATTGATTGTTGCACGAACGGTATTTATGCGCTGGGCGTAATTTGTGGCTCCTATCGAACATAGGTTTGTGAAAGCCAGATTATAATTTCCATTGGTATTCAAGGCATTGGCAATCCTATCGTTCATTCCACGGCCCTGATGCCTAATGTCACAAATTATTTGACAAACATTTGCCGGAACCCCATCCAATTTGAAGCGTTTATCGTATTCAACCATGTTATTTTTAAAATGTTGAACGGCAGTTTCAACCTGAATCCTGCGATGGTTAGGATCAGTCGAAGCCCAATGCACCATGCGGGCCGCACAAACTAATTCCTGGTTTTCGACTTCCTGTAAACTTGGGTTCAGATAATCCATTAATGCCTGTGTGGACAAATCATCCTCCAATTGCGAGAATGCTCCATTGCTGTTTTTGTAGTAAATGCGTGAGTCTTTCAACAGCAACTTTGGGAAATAGTCGGTAGCATTTGGCAAGGCTAGCAACTTTTTGAAAAATTTCACAAAATCGCCGTTTGGAACATGTGCTGCATATTGCATAAAGCTGAATGTAAATTTAGCCCTGTCGTAAGTATTCAAGCAAGTGTAAGCACCTTGGCTTTCCGCCATAGCGGTTGGGTAAATAAAATAAGCCCAAAAGCCAAAAGCGGAAATGTAATCAACAGGGTTATAAATCGGTACATTGCTTATCTGCGTATTATACAAACCAACATTGCCATCATACATGGTACGAAAAGCAAATATGAACTTTTGCTCGGTTGTTCCATTAAGTTTGGCATAATGAGCAGTACGACCATTGGCCAAAACGTTGCTTGAAAGGGAAAAATCGTATGGCATAGTTAAAGCATTTAAAATGATTTGATTGATTTTTTTATCGCAGGAAGAGGCAATCCTTCAAAGATTGGATTACAAAAATAACAAATCCCTTATTGTTTTGTTCCTAAAAACCATTCAGGTGCAATGTTTATTTCAAATCGGGTTCAAGGAAAAAATCTGACTGATTCCAAAATTATTTATAAATAAAACCAGTAAAACCCTGCACAGGGCAATATTGGATGTCAATTTTTTCGACCCATGCATGTGAAGGGCCAGCTTCACAGAGTTGGATAAACAACTGCAACATTTCCGGTTCGCCATCGGCTTCCACTTGCACGGAGCCGTTCAACAAATTATTCACAAACCCCTTTATTCCAAGCGAATCAGCTTTTTGCTTGACAAAATACCTGAAGCCTACTCCTTGCACCTTGCCATGAATAGTCAATATTATAGATTGTTCCATATTAATTAGTTTTGTGAACCTTGGTGCTGTAGCGGCTTTGTGGCGTTTGTTGCGAAAAAATGTCTTTGCTCAAGCTCCAATCAAGCATTAAAGGCTTATATTGGCTACCTTCTTAATGCAAAAATAAACAGATTTCCGAAACCATTCAGAGATATAAAACCAGTATCGGGTGATAAAATCATGCCTTCGGTTGATTCTATTTTCTGATAGATTCTTTACAATATACTTTTGCCTTCAAATAATTTAAAACCCAAAATTATGAAAACAATAAAGTTTGCAATTGGAATCGCAATCCTTCTAGTAGGAAGTGCATGTTTTTCGCAACCCGGCAAAGGTGGAATGAAACCGCCCAGCATAGAAGAACGGTTAAAAATGGTTGATAAGGAAATCTGCCAACCGCTAAAACTCGACAAAACACAAACAGAAAAAGTAACGGCAGCATTCAAAGACTTCTTTGTTGAGCTGGATAAAATAGCCACACCACCTGAAAGACCTGAAAAACCGAAGGTTGATGCACTTGCAAAAATTAGGGATGAAAAAGTAAAACAAGCAATTCCTGAAGCTTTATACCCTAAATACCTTGAACTCGAAAAGGCAACCCGTCCAAAAGGCCCGCAAGAAGGCAGGCCATAATTAAGTAAAACTCTCAAATACAGACGTTTTCAGCGAAAAGTAAAATAATCTGAAGACGTCAATTCCCAAAACCATTCAGTGATATAATCCCGGTTTAGGGTGATAAAATCAAACCATTGGTTGATTTCATTTTCTAAAAGGTTACACACCGTATAATTTCGCCACACATTTACCATAAAATCAAAAGCAATGAAAACAAAAAACAATATTTTAAACAAGACAAAAGCTAATCAAATGAGTTTTTTATCCGTTTTGACAGGTTTTTTAATCCTTCTGATTATGAACCTGGTAGGGTGCAAAAAAGATGATACTTCTACAGTTTCCGGAGATTTACAAGTCGTTCCTCGTGAAGCGGCTTACGCAGGTTGCTATCCACTTGTAGGCACAAGTCAAACCGGAATTTGGGATGCCACCGGCAACAGTATCAGTGCTTCGGCAACCAATGACGCATTTTATGGACAGGATGCTCAGTTTACTCATACAGAGCCTGTTTATACCAAAAGCAGCGATGGACTTACTGTAAAAGACGAAGTTTCTGGCTTAACCTGGCAGAAAAGCTATGAAAAACCATCTTTCGGTGGTATGTATTACTGGGCATCAACTCAAACCGTGGTTGACAATCTGAACAAGCAAAACTACGGCGGCTACAACGACTGGCGTGTACCTACAATAAAAGAATTATACTCTTTATGGAATGGAAGTGTAGGCTGGCCTTGGATTGATACAAAATATTTTGACATTTTATATACAGATGAACAAGACCTTAGTCACGCAATATTCTGGAGCAGCAACAAATATACCGGAGTATTGGGTAATATTAGCGGCGATATACCCGGCGCAGAACTTGCCTTCGGTGTAAATTTCGGCACCGGACATATTAAAGCGTATACCATCAGTGTAGGCCCAAAACACTTTGTTCGTTGTGTACGCGGCAATCTCTCGTATGGCGTCAATTTATTCCAAAACAACAACGATGGTACTATTTCCGATTTAGCTACCGGCTTAATGTGGCAACAATCCGACAACGGTTCGGGAATTGATTGGGAACATGCATTGGCGTATGCACAAACACAAAAGAACTCAAATTATCTTGGTCACAACGATTGGCGATTACCAAATTCAAAAGAACTTCAAAGTTTAGTCGATTACACGCGTTCGCCTTATGCAACAAACTCTGCCAATGTAGGTCCGGCAATAAATTCAATGTTCACTTGCACCGCAATTACTAACGCTGGCGGAAAAGCTGATTATCCTTTTTATTGGACAAGTACATCGGCAATTCCAAATGCAAATGGCACGTATGCTAACGCATGGCATGTGGCTTTTGGACTGGCAGATAATGGAAGCGGTGAAGATTTGCATGGTGCCGGTGCTGTGCGTTTTGATAGGAAAACTTTAGGAACAGGTACAGAAGAAGTAGGTGGATTAAACTATGTGCGACTGGTAAGAACAATTAAATAGAATGAAAATTATGAAAACTAAACTGAAACTAACTTTTGTTTTAGTTGCTTTGATAACAGTTATCAATTCTGCAAATGCTCAAACCAATACTGCTCCCACAAAGAGCAGTATTCCAATCGAAATGCTTTTTCCGCAAGGCAAGTCCAAAGCATTGATTTTGAGTTTTGATGATGGAAATGTTGCCGACAGGCATTTGGTGAAACTGATGAATGAGTATGGCCTTGTGGGGACTTTTCATCTCAATTCCAACAAACTCGGAACAAAAGATTATCTCACCAAAGATGAAATTAAAAACCTGTACAAAGGACACGAAGTATCCGGACATACGGCTAATCACCCAAGCCTGACTTCGTTGTCGAAGATTGATGTGATTTATGAAGTGTTGGATGATAGAAAAGAACTGGAACGGCTGATGGGTTATCCGGTTCGTGGGATGTCGTATCCGTTTGGCAATACCAACGATTTTGTAGTTGAGGCAATAAGCGGTTTAGGTATTGAATACGCCAGAACAGTAGGCGATACATACAATTATAGTATGCCAACTGATTTTCTGAAATGGCAACCAACTATTCACTTATTCGGGAAAACAAACTACATACCCAATGACACGGCAAACGACAGTAGGGAATTGGCTCAATTTTATCAGCTTACCACTGATTTTCTAAAAGCGAATTCACTGGCCCTCTTTTACGTTTGGGGGCATAGCTGGGAGTATGAAGGACCCGGAAACAAATGGGCAGAAGTGGAGAAGTTTTTCAAAATGGTATCCAAAAATCCGGACATCTTC
>CAIRHD010000286.1 GCA_903878265.1 uncultured Bacteroidales bacterium
AAGAAATATATGATAAGAACTAAAAAAAGCAGGATTGGAATCAGCACCCAGAGACTCATGCTGCTATTAAGGAAGGTATTTTCCATCGGTTAAGATTTTAAAAACTAAATGGTCAGCTTCATTTATTGTAAAAATATTGCGGTTTATCAAAGTCATTTACTTTGCTATTGCTTTTATCATTCCTTTAAACATCAATAAATGGATAGGCAATAGCAAAAACCAGTACACCCTTCCGCTCAATCCTTTAGGCATAAAAGTAGCAGTTTGATACAGATAATATCCATCTTTTTTCTTCACAATTTTCAGTTCGAGCCAAGCCTCGCCAGGTACTTTCATTTCGGCAAACAGCAGCAACCGCATTTTTTCCTTATCGGCAATCAGTACGCGCCAAAAATCCAACGAATCGCCGGGGTTCAGCTCCGAAGCATTGCGCCTTCCTCTCCGAAGCCCAACGCCTCCAACCATTTTATCAATCAATCCTCTTATTTGCCATATCCATGTAGCATAATACCATCCCGTATTTCCCCCTATCGAAAATTCCTTGTTTAAAACACGTTCATGATCGCCGATTATTCGGACACTTCTGCGATCGCGCAATATCCCAAATTCTGGCACTTCGAGATTTTGAAACAAAAGCCCGGGTTTTTTTATCGAAACGGCATCCGTCCAACTGGATTGTACTGTATCCAGGTTTATACGTTCCAAAGCCCGTGCGCAAGCATCTTTATAGGTAAGCGGCGTGATTTGCAATATATCTTTTAAGCGGGTTTCCTTGCACACAACCTCCACTTTCATGCTATTAACGAGGTTTACTGCAAGATAATAAGATGTTGAAGTTACAAAATACAACCAGTAGGATGATATTCTGGGGCTTATAAAAGGGACAACAAAAATGCGCCTTTTCAATCCCCTTACCTCCGCATACTGAAGAAGCATTTGTTTATAAGAAAGTATTTCAGCGCCTCCAATATCGAAAGTCTCATCAAAAGTTGCTGGGTTGAGCATACATCCCGAAAGGTATTTAATAACGTTTCCGACAGCAACAGGCTGACACAATGTCTTTACCCATTGAGGTGCAGCAATTATTGGCATTTTTTCCATTAAATCCCTTATAATCTCGAACGAGGCACTTCCGCTGCCAACAATAATGCCTGCCCTGAGCACTGTAAGGTGCTTGCCCGAATCCCGAAGTATCCCTTCTACATTTTTTCGCGACTGTAGATGCCTCGAAAGTTTTTCGGAGTTAGAAATCCCACTCAAATAGATAATTTGTTTACAAGCAGTTTGCCCGACAAAATCAGCAAAATTCTTTGCTGATAAAGCTTCTTCTGTCATAAACTCATTGATTGATGTTGACATGGAATGAATCAGGAAGAAAGCGACATCGAAATCCAAAGAATAAAAAGATTCAGGTACCGGGTTCAGGAGATCGGCTTCTATGCCTTTAAATCCATCTGGATTTTGTACAGAATTCATCATCCGTTCCAGGTTCCTAACCAGGCAGGTTACTTCATGACCCTGCTCAAGTAATTGTTGTAATAGCCTTTTTCCAATATAACCGGTGCTTCCGGTAAGTAGAATTTTCATTTGAACAATAGAATCTATATTGTGTAATTTGTACAAAGCGAGTGCGTATTCTGCCCCATTTGTATAATCTTAGTTTACCATCGCCGTTTAATCGTATAAAGAACGATGACATTCGGAACAGAAAGCCGTTTTCGATTTCCCTTTTAGCTCAGTTGGATGCTGGAATTCGAGAGTGGAATTAATAGTAGCATTAGCTATTGTACCAGTTGTCCCTTGCGCAATAATCGTGTGGCAGAGATTGCAATTTCTTGAAATAGATTCACCTTTTGCTGTTTTATGCCTGTCGGAATGGCATCGGAAACAACCTTCAGATTCCAAATGGCCAATGTGGTTGAGGTATTGGCTTGCATCGGCCCTCATATAGGGAAAGGCATTCAAATTATACTCGCCTTGAATATCTTTAATAGCTTTTCGTATGGCCAGCTCATTCAATTTCAGTATTTCAGGATGTTCAGCCTTATAAAAACCAAGTATTTTTGTTTCAATATCCTTCATGGCAGTTTCTTTATCGGGGAATGGGTTTTTGAGAGCTTCCATGGCAGCTTTTTTAATGTAGGCGATATTTTTGGGCAACATCCCACTAATTAAACCAATATCAATATAATCGGGAGCCGATTTATATAGATGCGAAGGCCGGTTATGGCAATCCATGCAATCCATACTTCGCAACTCAAGAGTGTCCATCGCTTCTTTATTTAATGGATTTTCCTGATCAATAAAGGTTTTTACCTCTCCCGTTTTGAGGTTTGTGAGTTTTACCCATGGGATGCTTTCGCGGTTGCGGCTGGAAGAAATATATTCAATCCTAAAATTATTGTTTATATGCCAGTGTATTCCTTCTGTAAGTCCCATTGGGCTAAATTCAGGACCTATTTTCATCAATAGAGCTACATTCCATTCGGTATTTGCCGAATCGGAAAGGTACGAACGTTGGCTCCTATATTTTCTGGAATAAAATTTCTCTGGCCAATGGCAGCGTTCGCAAGTTTCGCGCACAGGCCTAAGGCTGTGTATTGGTGTAGCAATCGGTTTTGGGTATTTTTTGAACAGCACTGAGTAAACCTGATAGATCCCTGACATTTTGGACTTAACATACCAATCTGCCCCTTGGCTTACATGACATTCCACACAGGTAACTTTCGCGTGGGCCGAATGTTGGTAAGTTACATATTCGGGTTCCATTTCTTTATGGCAAAGCGTACCACAAAATTCCACCGATTCGGTATATTGGAATGCCCTATAGCTGCCCATGGCCGAAGCAACCAGAAAAAGCGTGGTTATCAGAAATATTTTTACCAGTGTTGCCCAGTCTTGTCTCTGGTTGAGATCGATAACTGGCCAAGGATCCATGCCTTTTTCTACTGATTTCTTTTTACGGATATTGAGCAAAACCCCGATTGGAATCAGAATTAGGCCCAATACAAGAAACGTTGGTAGAATCAGGTAAATAAAGAGGCCCAAATAGGTGTTGTCGTTTTCCGAAAAAATGGAAAGCAAAAATAGTATTAGTATAAGGATCAGGCTATTGGCTGTTATTACAAAACCAGTAAGGCTTAGCCAGTTGTAGAATACTCTTGGGTTTTTAAGTGCCACTGCTTTTAGGATTTAATTCTGTTGAATATCAATCGTAAAGATATATATAAATTTGTAATTATATATAGGGAAGCAGTAATTTATTTTTATTCTAATATAGGGCTTCCTGAAAAACTTATTAATTATTGATAATGAGCAAAATACTTGACTATTTTTAAGAACAATGTGCAAGAATATTTCGAGCACAACGCAAAAAAACTTGCACTTGGAATTTTAGCCAGTTCTAAAGATTATCCCAGAGGGATAAAATATTTATAAAAAATGGTTCAAACAGTACGGATATTCGACCCCGTAGGGGGCGCATCACCTGATAATATCCCTTTGCTATAAATAGTTGAATCCTCTGGATTCTGGCAAGTCGGGCGCGGCTCCAAGCCGCACTCCGACTAAAGGGCACGGGGCCACTACCAGAAATTGTCGGGGCGGCTATTTCAGTCACACCGGCAATAAAGGAAGAAACCCCAAAGGAGAACAATAAGAGCAAACAGAACCTACCATATAGGATTGAAAAGCAATAGTTATGTTGGCATTAAAACAAATTATAAAGAGTAGGCAGGAGTTAAGTATCCGCCAAAATATTATTTATGGCAAGTGAGCAGAAATTCACCAGAGTCCAGCATTTCCAATTTCCACTCCCCCACCCTACCCCACAAAAAAAACGCCCCCAACCAATCCGACCGGGGGCGTTTTTATGTATCAGGCAATCGATCAGGCAATTTTATCCATGCCCAAATCCAGTTCAAGGGCATCGCCGGCATCAAGCACAATATCATCGCTATACGCCTCAAAACCCTCTTTTTCGGCCAATAAAGTAAAAGCGCCAGGCACAGTGGTAAGCGAGTATAAGCCCTCTGCATCAGCCGTTGTGGCAAGGCTGCTGCCCTCTATCATCACTTTGGCGCCCACAAGGCCAACTTCGGTTTCGGTATCATACACCTTGCCGTTTACGCTTGCCGTGGTTGTTGAAGCGGTGGAACCAGATGTGCTGCTGCCCGCTTTTTTGCCATGCCCCAAATCAACAATCACCCTTGCCGAGCAATATTTGGTATAAAATTCGAGCTTGGCAAAGCGGAATATCACCACCAGGTTATCCAACCTGTCCTTTATCAACACATCCGTTTCCTTAAACAGCAAGCGCATGGCAATCCGTGCAGCAATAGCAGAGCCAACGCTGTCCCTTTTTCCCGGTATGCTTTTCAGGAAAGCGGTATGCAAAGCATCCAATTCCTCAATATCGGCCTCCGTAATCAAATAAGGCGCAAGAAAGGTTTTAACCGGCAGGGCAACGTTAAGCAAGGCAGCAGCCATGTTGTACAGCTCAATATCCTTGGCACGAACAAGTTGCGAAGGCTTAAAATTAATGTCCTTGCGCTGTGACACAAGGTTTTCGGCGGTACAATAGGCCACCAAGCCCCCCGATATTTTCAGTATGGCGTTCTCCAATAGATCCCTGCTCTGCTTTTTTACGATCGTTTGGCCAGTGCCATCGCTCACAAGCTGGGTACTATAGCCACCAATGGCAGCAATATTGGTACTCAGTGATGCTTTTGCCGAAACCAAGGCAGGCACGCCCATCCACAAAGTCTCGCTTTCATCAAGGGTTTTTTCGGTACTCAAGTACATGCGGTACTTGTTGTTTTCTGAATCGTTCATGCTTCGTTTTTGTTTAAGGGGTTAATTTTGAATCGTAATTCAATGTCATCAATTTGTAATCTGGCCAACAATTATAATCAGTACAAAAATAGCGAAAAATCATGCCAATAACACCAAATATTTATACTAATAAAATTTCATTGAACGACCTTTCACCATCATTGAACGATCTAACACCTCCATTGAACGACTTCACACCTCTATTGAACGACCTCATAACTTCATTGAACGGCCTCACACCTCCATTGAACTGCATAAAACCTCCATTGAACAACTTCACACCCTCATTGAACGACTTCATATCTCCATTGAATAAGCTCACACCCTCATTGAACCGCCTTACACCTTCATTGAACGACCTCATACTTCTATTGAATAATATAAAAATGACATTGAGGCAGTTCAACATGACATTGAAGTAGTTCACACTTCCATTGAATTATCTAAATACT
>CAIRHD010000287.1 GCA_903878265.1 uncultured Bacteroidales bacterium
ATCAGATCGCCAAAACCACTCGACCTGTAGGTTTTTTCAGGATCTGCATCAAGCCCAACTTCCTCTTTGTAAAAATAATTTCCACCTTCAACCGACATGGTCAATTCTGGCGTAACACCGTATGCTACCCTGAAATATTGATACAGGCTGTGATATTGGTCGAAATATTTATTTGCGTCATCGCGCTTGCTCCCGGAATAAAAAGCATTGCTTTGGATAAATTGTATGTTGGTGTTCAGCTCCAGCTGAGATTTTTGAAGAACAGCCTGGGATGTCCCACCTGCAATAGGACTTCCCGAACCACCCGAACAACATTGGGCAAATAATTGATTTGAACACAACAGCACTACTGATAAAATCAGAAATGTTAACTTCATGGATTTGAGTATTATCTAGTTTTTTATACTGATTGACGCAATTATCGCGAAACCACGAACTTTACATTTTGAATTCCTGCATCGGTTTGAAAACGGGCAAAATAAATCCCATTTTTTAATTCGGATGTATTGATGGAAAGGGATTGCTTGCCTGAAGCAAACTCATATCTTTTGGATTTGATTTCCTGTAAAGCAAGGCTGTTAAATATGGTCAGGGAAAAAGTTTTAGCTTTTTCGAGCGAAAAGGTAAATGTAACCTGTTCCGAAACAGGGTTAGGATAACTCTTAATTGTACCCAAACCCAAACTGGTTGGTTCTTCTATTCCAACGCTGAAATCATGAAGTGCCAAGGTAATAGCATTGCTTAACGAAGTAGCATTCACAGTATTAACAGCGTTGTAATACACATTGTGCGTATAGTTTCCAACAACCACAACTTTTGGCATTCCAGATGCACCATAATCGGACATTTTGATTGCTGCATTAGAGAACTTTGTGGAATTGGGAAACCCGTTGGAGTTACACCAGCCATTCAGGGAAGTACAACTGGTGTTGGCGTAATCGTCAACAATGTAAATCTTTACTCTTCCAGGATAAGTCAGGTCAAAACTATGGACCACATTGTAAGTGGTAAGAGTGCCTGGAATACAGGAACTACAAGGCATTACCCAGCATAGTACGATCACTTTTCCGGAACCCAGTTCGGTAAAAAGATCGTGACTAACTCCTGCGCAATCGTTACATGTAAAGTTGGTAGCCGTTGTTTGGCTGAATGCACCTAAGGATGCCAAAAAAATGGTCAAAATGAAGATCGTCTGTTTCATAGTATTTCTGTTTGTTTGGTTAACAAAATTTAATTGTTTTTGTTGAATGTATTAATTATTAATGTGTTGGATGTATGTTATTTTATGCTGTACCTAAACCCTGCATACACCGTTGCGCCTACAATTGGCCCCCAAACCATCGAAGTATCGAAATGGGTATGGTATGGTCTCCAATATTCTGTAATCGGGTCTTTTTGAGTAAAATTGGTCAGGTTTTCGCCACCAACATATACTTCGAAGTACTTGAATTTGCGTGTAATTTGAGCCAAAAGCTGAGTGTAAGCCGGTGAATACGAATCACGTTGGAGTTTTGCTGGCATTTTTTTTGTGTCGGGGATACGTGCTTTACCGTTAAACTGTATGGTAAGATCGAATTTCCATTTGTCGAATTTGGTAGAGTATGAGGCGGTGAACAAACCTTTATATGCACTTACCATTGCTTTTTCGCGAAGCACATAATTTTCGGTAACTTTTACATCATTTAACCTGAAAGCAGCTAGGATACTCAACTTTGCGACTGGCTGAAACGAAACCTGTAACTGCAGGATATTGGAATACGATTTGCCTGTGAGGTTATAGAAATAGACATCAGCAGGAAGACTATCAAGGTCAACGATAACCTGGTTGTTGAAACCGGTGTGGTATGCCTCAAGGTCGATTTGTGCATCACGGTTAAAAAGCTTGAAATTCTGGGTCAGGTTGATTCCCATGTTCCAAGCGTTTTCCTGCTGAAGATCATCAACAAAGTGGATTACCCTTTGGCTCGCCATAATAGAATAATTTTCGGCAAACACATTCGCCGTACGGTAGCCTTTTCCGACTGAAGCCCGCAAAGTAGTCGTTGGTGTAACTTTGTACCTGATGTGCATTCTTGGTGTATAAAAAGTGCCAAACTTATTGTGGTGATCTACCCTCAAACCTGCAATAAGGGTGAATTTGTCCTTGTGGATATAGGTATATTCGAAAAATGCACCTGGCACAATTTCCTTGCGATCCATGTTGTATGTGGTATCGTGCATGCTATAAATTGTAAACAAGGAATCCGGGTTATTGTCGACATCCCCACCTGTTATCTGGTACAAGTAGGTGAAGTCGCGGCGCGAGTATTGTTCGTCGTAATTATCATACATATAACTTGCCCCAGTTGTAAACTTATGGTTTGGGTTATCTATAATATTCTGGTACAGTAGATTGGCATAAAAGCTCTTCTGAATTCCAGTGTAATTGTTCAGCCCGAAAAATCCTTCCTGCTTATGATAAATAGCCGAAAGTATCAGCGCAATGCTCTTGTCTGGCTTGTCTTTAAACATAAACCCGTTTTTCCAAAAACTTTCCAACCGCTTGGTGCGTACCTGAAGTCCGTATGTTTTTGTTCCGTTTTGTATCCCAACAGTGTCCTGAGTGTAAGTGTCGGGATTGAAATCCAGGAAACCACCTATCCTTTTTTCATCAATGTATTTTATACCAAAACGAGAAACAAATTTTTCGGGAACCATGTAATCCCAGCGGTTGATGAAATTGAATGTATTTTGTGTCGGCAAATCCCTGAAAAGGTCTTTATTGGCATCGGTAGGGTTATTGAAATGGCTATAATGCCCCATGACCATTGTGCTGAGTTTATCGTTGAGTTTTACGGCTCTATCGGCATTTATTTCCATCCGTCCTCGTTGGTTTCCATAAAGGTTTAGGAAAAACTTCTCGCTGGTAGCTGGCTTTTTAAGTTCAACGTTAATTTGTCCGGTTGTCGATTCAAAACCATTTACAACCGATGATGCACCTTTTGATAATTGAATGGCTTCCATCCACGATCCAGGAATATATCCCATGCCAAATGAACTGCCAAGCCCACGCACCAAGGGAACATTTTCGGTAATAATCTGGCTATATACTCCCGATAAACCTAACATCTGTATCTGTTTGGCTCCGGTAATAGCATCTGCATAATTAACATCCACCGACGAATTTGTTTCGAAACTCTCAGCTAGGTTACAACAAGCTGCGCGGCGCAGTTCTTTACTTGTAATCACCTGCATTTTGCGCGGATCCACCTGCGAAATGTAGGAACTTCCGCTATGATCCATTATTTCGACACCATTAAGTTGGCTACTGGCTTCATCCATCGAAATATCAATATGGTTAATGCCTTGTACATCAAGGGTGTCGGTTCGGTAACCAATAAAGCTTACAACCATTTTCTGGGTTGAAATGCCTTTTCGGGACAAACGGAATTTGCCAGCCGCATCGGTTGTGGTCCCGATAAAAGTTCCAATCCAACGGATACTGACACCTGTTAGCATTTCTTTGGGTGCGCCCGTTTTTGAAGTGCTTACTGTTCCACTGAGGGCTTGGGCGGTAAGCGTTCCTGAACCTGTTGCAAGCAACAAGCAGAACAATGTTTGGTGAAATATTTTTCTTGACATGATTTTAGTTCGATCAAAAGTTTACAAACTGAAGAATTGTTGGAAGCCATTCCCCTTGTGTTGCAAACTGGTGGACAGCTTAATTTTGGGAATGACAATTCACTAAAGGGTAATTTCCTTTAGCAGTTGTAACTTATTGATGGGATACGCTGTTGGCAGAGGAACAGCACAAGTTTCCGGCCCGAAATGTGTGGCGGCGGAGATTCGGCAAAGGATATTTCAATTGATTCGTTTTTACAAGCCAATTGAAAGTCAATACTTGAAAAGGCAACTGAAATTTCCGGTTGGGCTAAAGGCAAAGGCGAATAATCAGTTGCAGAAATTTCAAAGTTAAGTTTGCCGAAAAACGAAACATTTGAACAACAACTGTTTTTTGATAATGAAACAGGAACAGATGAAAATGGATTTGTTTTATGAATGGAAGAATCTTCCTTGCAACCGCACGAGGCAGGTTTTTGCAAACCAAGTTCGGTATAAAAAGCAACTCCAGATAATTTGTTGTGGCAATAATGAGCCTTATACGACAAACCTGTAGCACCAGCCATTACAATCACTGCGAGTACAATGATCAATGTGCTTTTTGCGAAAACAATTACAGGCTTGAGATTCATATTCATGTTATTGAATACAAAAGTAATCCTTTCCAACGAAAGAATGGAATTATTTTGTTAAAATGGTGTTAAGGGGCAAAATGATTGATTCTGAAAATCACAGCAAAATCAAAAACAAACCCTAGCAAGTCCAAAAAGATTGAAATACTAGAAAGATAAAAGTTTAAATTTCATCTACTTGATCATTTTACATTTCGTTTTTCACTTCAAAAGCCCACTTACCACATTTAAACTTTGCGGGATTATATTAAACACAAAAGGGGTGTGCCCCAGCGATTCACCATCGGCTTCCAAATACATTTTGGGTTCCGAATGAATGATGATTTTTGACGATCGGTAGGTGCTCACTTCTGGCATACGCGTAAAACTGCCATCAAAAAGCTTGATTATATTTCGGATTATTTTGAATTTCCCAATCGGTTTTATCAAGGTGAGATCGAACAATCCATCATCGGGCAATGCTGTGGGGGCTTGTTTCATGCCGCCGCCATTGTACTGGCAAATACCGACGCTCATGCTGAAAATATCTGACATTATTTTCTCGCCATCGAGCAATATAGTAACCTTGGTGCTTGAATAACTGAACAAACTAGAGAAAATATTTATTACATACGACATTGGGTTGCTCTTGCCCAAATCCTTTTGCTTATTGGTTTTCTGGGCCACCATGGCATCAAAACCCATGCCTGCCATATTGATAAAATACCGTGTTTTTTCGCCACCTTCCGATGAAATATATTTTATTGTGCCAGTGTCCTGAACAAAAACCTTGCGCTTCTTTATCAGGTTGATTGCCTGTTTGTAATCGCCCGGTATGTTGAACATCCTACACCAATCGTTGCCCGTTCCCACTGGGATCATGGCAAGGGTAATTTCGTTGGTCGGGATTTCCTTTTGTAAAAAAATACCGTTTACCACTTCGTTCAAAGTGCCATCGCCACCAACAACAATAATATTTCGGTATCCGTTTTCGATACATTTTCGGGTAAGTATTACCGCATGACCACGATGTTCGGTGAAAACATGCTCAAACTTGATTCCGGAAGCGGTAATCTTGGCTGATATTTCGAGCCAGTCCTTTTCCCCTTTACGCTTGCCAGCATTGGGGTTTACTAATACAAACCATTCCATAGTACGCGGTAAAAAGATGAACCTGATTTAGAAGGGCGAAAGATACTAATAATTTTTATAATGGATAGTAAAATGGGAATGTGAAAATGTGAAAATGTGGGAATGTGAAAATTTGAAAATGCGAAAATTTGAAAATGCGATGAGGTGGTAATGTGAGCGGTTCAATATAGAACAAGTGAACAATGGAACAAGTGAACAATGGAACAGGTGAATAATGGAACAAGTGAACAATGGAACAAGTGAACAATAGAACAAGTGAACAATAGAGCAAGTGAACATTGGAACAAGTGAAAATGGAATATTTGAACCAGATCAAATGAACCTTGAACGCGAAGCTTTTGAACCTCCAACAATGGAACATTTGAACATTAGAACAAGTGAACAATGGAACATTTGAACAATAAAACAGCCGAAAATCGGAAACAAGCTGAATGGCCATAAACATTGAGGGCACAAATGCAAAAGATAAGAATGCTTGTTTAAAAGTATCGCATTGTCGGGCCAATGCATCATTGGAAACGCCCAACCTTTATTTTCTTACTTTTGTGGTCAAAACGCCTGATTTAAAATGCCTGATTTTAAAAGAATACTCCGTTTCCTTGTTTTCATTCTTGTTCCTATCAGTCTTGCTGGTTGCCTCACATGCGAACGGAAAGAATATACTTTCCAACTTACCGGCGAAAACTCAGGGAAACTCACCATTAAATATGTGAATATATTTTCGAGTTTGATTGATTCAACAGGTGAATTATCAGCTGATTATGACGAAATGGTAAACCTATGGCTAAAAGGCGAAAAACTTGAAAAGGATTTTCCACAAGCAACAAATTTCAAGAAACGCCTTTTTGCCGAAGATGGGGTGTTATGTGGGGAAGTTGTGATGGAATTTGATGATTTATCGAAAGTTAATCTCTATCGCTTTCAAAATAAAGGGCCTTTTATGTTTAGTCTGTCGGGCGTAAACGATGATGGTGAAACTTTTTCACAAACTAACGGTGAGTTTGGTGGCGAAAAAATGCCGGTTGTTTTCTGGAACGAAGATGCCCGGCAATTGAGTTTTGGAACAAAAATAGCAACACCAGACAGTTCCTGCGTGAGTATGCTTCAACAGTGGGAAACGAAACAGCAAGCTTACCAACTAAGGGATTTGAAACAACTTTTAACTTTTCCCAATTGGCAACAGATGAAAGGAACCATTCAAAATAAAATAAAACTGTTTTAAAATCAAAGGCTCAACCCTTCGGCAAAAGCCTTTACTTGAAGTCCATCAAAATTCCCCGAACTCATCAACAGCAAATTTGAACCTGCCCATTTTTCGTTTAGGAGAAAGTGCTGAAACTGCTTTGTATCCGAAAAAACCAATATTCCCGACTTTTGAAAACTTTGGCCAATATCTTCTGCGAGAAGCATGGGAAGCTTTTTTAATTCCAAAGCATGAGGCGAAAAATACACAACAGCAACATCAGCTTTTGCCATGCAGCCTGCATATTGGTTCAGGAAATCCTTGTTCAGGCTACTGAAAGTGTGCAGCTCGAAACAAGCCACCAACCTTCGTTCGGGGAATTGCTCTTTTACGGCCTTGATTGTCGCTATCAATTTTGAAGGCGCATGGGCAAAATCGCGGTAAGCATTGAATCCCGGCTTTTGGGCAATAAGTTCCAACCTATTGGATGCGCCTTTAAAAGTGGAAATGGCTTTGTAAAAGTCAAGATTGCAAATATTCAATTGGTTGCAAACCAACCTTGCGCCTTCCAAATTCATTAAGTTATGCTTGCCAAACACCATTAAAGGGAAATCACCTTCATCGGTAATAAGCACTGTTTTTCCATCCATAACTTTATGTTCTGGAATGGAATAAGGGATTTTGTGCATTTCCCCAGAAATTGATTTTGCCGCTTTTTGGACTTCCAAGTCATCGTTGCAATAGATCAAAGCACCTGAACCAGGAATCATCCGCATAAAAATCCTAAACTGCTCAATATAAGTTTCGAATGTTGGAAAAACATTGATATGATCCCAGGCAATACCACTGACTAAAGCAATATCAGGCTTATAAAGGTGGAACTTTGGCCGTAGATCTAATGCAGAAGTAAGATATTCGTCGCCCTCGAAAACCATTATCTTAGAAGCTTCGGTCAATCTCACCATCACATCAAAGCCTTCGAGTTTGGCCCCGACCATGTAATCGACATCCACGTTGCATTGGTGCAAAACATGCAAGATCATTGCAGTAATGGTGGTTTTCCCATGGCTGCCGCCAATTACAACACGAAGTTTATCCTTGCTTTGCTCATATAAAAACTCTGGATAGGAATAAATCTTCAACCCAAGTTCTTTTGCTTTGGCTAATTCAGGATTATCGCCACGGGCATGCATCCCAAGAATAATCGAATCAATGCTATCATCCAGTTTTTCGGGAAACCAGCCAAATTGTTCTGGCAATAAGCCATAAGAATCCAATCTGCCACGAGCCGGGTCGAAAATTTCATCATCCGATCCTGTAACATTATATCCCTTAAGGTGTAACGCAATAGCGAGGTTGTGCATGGCACTTCCACCAATGGCAATAAAATGTATCCGGTTTTTATTCATGGTATGTTATTTTGAATTTCTGATTTGCGAAGGTAAAACAGAAAGTTGAAAGTCGGCATCAATTAAAAAGAAAAAGCTGTCCTGTGATATACACTTTGCATAGTTACTTTACTAAAATACCCCTTGCGAATAGTTTGAACCACAATAGACACAATAGGGCACAAAGAAATAGAAGAAATACACCTGCCGGTATTAATATGGCACATTAGATTAATACTTGCCGGATTTACAAAATTTGAAACTGAACATTATTGTTGAGTACATCATGCCTATTTTGGCCTTATGTGAAATTGTGGTTTCAATTTTCACCCGATTTATTTGCAAATTAGTGTAGAACACCGATAACACGGATGTTACAGATTAACACCGATAAAGACAAAAATCTGTGCTAATCCGTTGTATCTGTGTCATAAGTGTTCTATTGTTGGCACGTGATGAATTATTCAGGGTAATCTGGTAAAGTAGAAATAGATGCAAATTAGTAGCTTGCCCCAAAACGGGCAGAGGGCAATCTGGTTTGGATTTATTCAGGGCTTCACCCAAAGTGAAACCCTGAATATTGAGGAAGTTTCAGGCGGGCTTGCCCAAGCTGGGCAGAGGCAAACCAGGTTTCAGGCGAGCTTGCCCAAGCTGGGCAGAGGCAAACCAAGTTTCGGGCGAGCTTGCCCAAGCTGGGCAGAGGCAAACTGAACTTCAGGCTAGTAAATACCAACTGGTATTTGGGCAAACCAAGTTTCAGGCAAGCAAATACCAACTGGTATTTAGGCAAACTGAAAAATAAACGGCAAATACCTATAGGTATTTAGTCAAATCAGGTTTCAGGCAAGCAAATACCAATAGGTATTTGGGCAAACCGGATTTAAAACGGGCTTACCAAAATAACACTGCCACATCCGTAAGGCAAAATAAAACGCTCGCAAGCGGGGGAAACCATACAAACACCTTACGTCTTATTCGTTAAAGCTCTGTTCCATTTATTCAACTGATTCCTCTACCCATTTTGCAATCGCTGCCAAACTAAGCCATAAAAAACCAGCCTTTCCCGAATATCTCCGAAAAAGGCTGGCTCTCAGTAACTAATTTCTGAATTCTTGTTTATTGCAATAAAATTCTTCTAACCAATTGTCCCGGTTTTAATATTCACATTATACGTTTTGCCGCTCAGGGTGAGGCTTCCAACGTAATTGCCCTCATAAACCAAAGTGCCGCTGAACGTAAACGTTTTTCCCGTGCTTGAACTGCCACTCACAACCACGCTGGCCGTACCGCTTTCGCAGATGCCTGTGTTTTTGTTGAATTTAAAATCGGTGATGGTGGTGGTAACGGTTGCAGTAATGGAATTTTGGTTTCCAATTTTCATGGTAAAAGTCCCGTTGCGCCCAGCGTTTCCATTGCAGGTGTAAGAGGTTGAATTGTCGATCAATCCCGAAATTATTAGCGTGCCCGATGAGCTTATTTCGCCCACAGAATTTGGGGATGCGTAATTGCCCGAGGAATTGTATGCCAATTGGTATGTGTTGGGTGTAAGGAAGCCAAAACTATAGTTTACGGCGTATTGATAGGTAATGATTGCACCGGTTGGGCTTGCAATTGTGAACGACGAGTCGGCAAGCATGGATTTGTAGCCCGATGGTTGGGCCAAGCCAACGGCATCCTCCATTTGGGTCATGGTTCCTGCGCTTCCCGTGCAAAACGAGGTTGCAACAATGGCGGCGGCTTCTTCGGTGGTGGCATCGGCCACAGTTTCGGGATCGTTTTTTTTGCAACTGGAAAATGCTACAACAGCAAGCAGTAAAATTGAAATCAATTGGGTCTTTTTCATGGTTTTGATTGGTTTAAAAGATTAGGTAAATTAATTGTTTTGATTGGTTGTAACTATTCACTCCCTCAATTCGCAATTATTGTCACAGATTTCACAGATTTCACAGATTTACAGTTATTTGAGCTGGTTTTTAGGTTAAAACTAACCGTATTGATTTAATTCTAATCTGCGAAATTTGCGAAATCTGTGGCGAATATTAGTTTTCCAATGCTTTGAGGGCTGAATTGTTACGATTAGTTTAGTGTAAGGGGTATGATTTATTTTCCTATCATTTTATCGCTTACAAACCGCTGTTGAGGATCCCAGAGCAGGAAGGCCACAGATAAATTGTAGCTCACTATTTCCTGGTTTTCTATCCTTTTCACAATTTGTTTCCCGCCAATAAAGAAGAACCTGTTGTCGAGATAGTCTTTGGTAATGGCGGCAATGTCTTTCTTCCAAAGCTCCATGCTTGTTGATTTCTCGTTCAGCAGCCCCGAAATCGTTTTTTCGTGTTTGTCGGCAATCGTCCAGGCTTGTGCCATAATCTTGCGCATTTCGTCGCGGTCGGCTTTTTGTGCGGCTTTTTGTGCCGAGGTTAATGTTGGGATTTCGGTAAAAGAGAAGCCCTCGGATGAGATAAAGCCCACACCGGCATCGTTCCTTTTCACAATCAATTGCCGCAGCCGGGCATTTAATTTGTCTATCGAAATTTTCTCTTCGGTGCTGAGAGCCAAGTCTAATTTCGCCCTTTGGGGAGCCATGGCGGGTTTAACGTTCTTGTCGAGGTAGTTGCGGATGTTGGCAACAAACTGAATACGCGTGTTTTCGACAGGCGATCGGAATGCCGAAAAAGCTACAACCCCCACGAAAAGGAGGAGTATAATCGCTGTTACGTTTGTAAATAATTTGATTTTTGTTTTCATCTTGTTTTGTTTTAAATGAATGATTAATGAATGATGTGGCAAAAGTAGCCCGTGTCCATTGCAGGGAAGAAGAAATTCAACCAACGGTAAAACTATCACCACCAACGTATTTTATCATAACATAAAGCTTATAATATGCAGAAAATGTCGTTGGTTGGGTTCAATCGACGGTTGGTTGAACAAGAATCGCTGTTCGTTTAATAAATGCTGGATACTTTTTGTTTTTGTCGCATCATTGCAGTAATTTTGATGGGCACCTCATATCAAACCAATCAGATAAACACATCATGCAATTTATGAAACGCAAGCATTTAGCATTGTTCCATGTAGGCGCCTGTATTATATTCATGTTGCTGAGCATGGTTTTTTATGCCAATTTCTGGTCGTGGAATATGGCTATATTGCGTGCTGTTATGATAGGGGTTCTTTTTATGGGTGTTTTTTACACCAATATAAATATACTGATCCCACACCTGTACAAAGCCAAACGTCATATTCTGTATGTTGTGGCTATCCTCACAGTTTTCGTTGTTTATTTTGGGATAAGGGTGGTATATAGGGATTATATTTTCGAAACACCAACCAACATACTTCAGGCATCAAGGCCTTACCAAAGTGAATTTTTAATTACCACAAGTTTCCTTTTTATCTATTCGTTGAGCGTTTTTTACTCCTTGGCCGATAAATACTTTGTTATAACAGCGCGTAATCGCGAAATCCTCCGTCAGCGCGACGAATCGGAGCTTCGGATGCTAAAAGCTCAAGTGAACCCGCACTTTTTGTTCAACACGCTTAACAACCTTTACTCGTTGGCATACAGCCATTCCGAAAAAACGCCTGATGCAATTATGGCTTTATCTGAAATTATGCGTTACCTTATATACGAAGTAGGCGCACCACAGGTATTGGCCGAAAACGAGGTGAGGTTTTTGCAGAATTATATCGAATTGGAAAAACTGCGCATCGAAGACCCATCAAAAGTCAGCCTTGTAATCGAAAAACCTTCGCAAGGCTTGATGGTTTCGCCACTTATTTTTATAAATTTTATCGAAAACGCTTTCAAACACAGCAATATAGATACCGATCCCGAGGGGTTTATTCAAGTTTTCCTAGCTTTCCGCCCCGGCGAAGTACTTTTTACCTGCGAAAACAGCATTTCACCAATCGAAACAGAAAAAAAACCGGGAGGGACTGGTTTATCAAATGCACGCGCTCGCCTTTCTTTAATCTATCCCGGCAAAACCGATCTCAAAATCAAGCAATCCCAACTAGTTTATTCTGTTTCCTTAACCATTCAACTATGAAAATCCGTTGCCTGATTGCAGATGATGAACCTTTGGCTATTAAGCTGATAGCGGATTATATTTCGCGCATTTCGCACCTGGAACTCACAGGTAGTTGCAAACGTGCCACAGATGTTTCCGGCTATATTGGGCAGGTTGACTTGCTGTTCCTCGATATCCGCATGCCGGGACTTACAGGCCTGGAATTGCTGCGTTCCCTTTCGGTGAAACCCTTGGTCATACTTATTACCGCTTATTCCGAACATGCTATCCAAGGCTTTGAACTTGATGTGGTCGATTATTTGGTGAAACCTGTAACTTTCGAACGCTTCCTTCAGGCCGTGAACAAAGCAACACAACAGTACCAACTCAGGCATCAAAGTACAACCTCAAGTGCTTCGGGTTCCGAAAATCTGGAGGCTGCCGCCGAAACTCCAAAAGACTATTTCTTTGTCAAGATTGGGTTCAAATCGGTGCGTATCAATTTTGACGATATCCTTTACATCGAAGGACTAAAAGAGTATGTGAGCATTTATACAAGCGATGGACGGAAATTTGTAAAACTCGCCTCGCTCAAGGACCTTGAAGGGATTTTGCCATTAAACAAATTCTTACGGATACATAAGTCGTATATAGCTGCTGTGCTTAAAGTTACTGCTGCTTATGGCAATATTGTTGAAATAGGAAAAATTGAATTGCCGGTTGGGAGGAGTTATAAAGAGGATGTTTTAAGGGTGTTTTCTTAATGTGAAGATTTGGAGATGTGAGGCCCTATGTTTGCAAAATTTAGCACAAGTCTGGAAATTTATTAGTTTTGGATTGC
>CAIRHD010000288.1 GCA_903878265.1 uncultured Bacteroidales bacterium
TGCCCTCCAATATTGAGTGTTGAAACCGATTGCAAAAGTTTCCAGAATTTGCTTACTTGGGTAAACGCCGATCCTGAATGTTCTGTTGGTATAATAAAACATCTAATTTATTACAGGCCGCCACAAAGTGGAAGTTACGCCTTGCTTGACTCCACTCAGGCACTGACCTACACCCATATCAACCAAGTTACAATTGCTGGTTGCTATAAACTCATGGCTGTTGATTCAGTTGGCAACTACAGCACATTTAGTGATTCGGTTTGCGTTGCGAGTGATATTTGCGGCACATATCGCCTTCCAAATATTTTTACGCCCAATGCCGACGAAAGGAACGACCTGTTTATCCCTTTCCCATATTCTTCGGTCGAAAGAATTGATATGCAAATAGTTAACCGATGGGGAAACCTCATTTTTACCACTCAGGATCCAGCAATTAAATGGGATGGAAAAATACAAGGTTCAAATCAACTGGTTAGTGATGGCGTTTATTATTATATATGCGATGTTTATGAAATCACCTTAAATGGAACCGTGAAACGGACATTAAGGGGCAGTATTACTGTACTCAAGTAAATTTCCATGGTCGATAAATTCCAAAATAGATACCGCATACCCTCGGCAAGGTGGCAAAATTGGGATTATGGTTCCGACGCTGCCTATTTTGTTACAATTTGCACACATAAAAGATTGCATTATTTTGGTAAAATCGAAAATGGCAAAATGGTATTTTCGCATGTTGGTATTTTGGCTGATGTTTTTTGGCACGAAATAAAAAACCATGCTAAAAACATAGAATTGGGTGCGTTTCAGGTAATGCCCAACCATATTCACGGCATATTGATTTGGGTTGGCAATGAAAATACCGATACCGTAGTAGAGACAAGGCATGCCTTGTCTCTATCGGCAATTCCGGAAACCACGGAATCCACGGAAAATACGGGCCAACCACAAACCAATTTGACCATCGGGCAACAACGCATCAGGAACCAGGGCAAAAACACCATTTCATCTATCGTTGGCTCATACAAATCGGCCATTACCAAACATGCCAACCGATTGAATCTAAAAATAAAATGGCAATCGCGTTTTCATGACCACATTGTCCGTGATGACGGAGAATATTCCCGAATTACAGAAGACATAATTAACAATGTTGCCAATTGGTCAGAAGACAAATTTTTTCATCACGAAAACCAAGAATAGCAACACTTCTGTTTCTTTTTGCAATAGTTGACCAGCAAAGTTTGCTGAAAATTGTAGTTTCAAATGGGCGAGCGATTTATGAAAAAGGATGAAACACCTATGTTCTTTGTTCCATATTTAAAAAAGTTTCCCTTCATTAAATTGCATCAGGCTTCTATTGTCATATTGGATTTAATAGCTAAATAAAACCACTCACTTGCAATATCGAATTAAATCCAACGTTTTGAAATTGACCCGGCAAACAAGGATTAACTTAGTTTTTTACAACGCATTAACATATTGCCACAAAAACGAATTGCAATTTTATTTGTTTATCATCCGGGATTAATATTAAAAACCAGGCACTTGTTAAAAATAAGATTTACTCTTTTAGGTTTTTTCCTGTTTGTGTTGTTTACTGTGGTTTCCCAATCGCAGGTACTGCAAATAAACAGAACAATTTCGTGGGCAAAACAATTGTCCAAAATAGATAGTGCCACCAATGCTATCACTTTCGATGGCGCTAACTATACTGATAGTCAGAGCCTTCCATATTGGGATGAAACTGTTTTCTCAGACAAGCTTTCCGACAAGGTAATCATTAACAATTGTACTTTTTTGGCTGTAACAGATGCTGAGAAATTGGCGATTGAATCTTTAAAAATCAACATACCAACTACAATCGTTCCAGTTTCAACTAAGGTTGTAAATAGGAAACATGCAGGAATTCATATTGAGATTTTACCTTTTATTAAGGACTCAACAACAAACCACATTTTAAAATTGGCATCATTCAGCCTTCAATTTGCCGAAAACGATAATCCAGAGCCGATCAGCACGAAATCTTATGCTTCCTCATCGGTGCTTTCGCAGGGCAA
>CAIRHD010000289.1 GCA_903878265.1 uncultured Bacteroidales bacterium
ACAAAAATACTGTAGATCACTTAACTTACTGAAGTTTTCTTTTAAAAATCAATTCATGTTGTAGAGATAAAAGTGAAATGATTTTTATCAGCAAGACGAACATTTAGATTTCAGGTTTTGCTCTTGAATTATTTTGCTAAAATGAATAAACTATTTTTTTTGATATTATTTCAAATTGGTTCTTCAACAGCCCCAACAATCCTCGGTGCTATTTTACCGTCACAGTGTCTCTGAATTGTTACCCTGTTGGCAGAATTATGTATCGATATTATTGGATAGAATCTGCTTTTGTAAAATAAGAGGAATTTTTCATGACGTTTAGCCATGTTCAATCTTTATTATCATTAATAAGGGTTTTTCTATTATTCTCGTTAACGAAATGGTTATTTCTGTGTTATCGAATCCAATAATTCAGCAATTGAGCCTGTTAGCGTGCGACGTGAGAATTGATTTATCGATCCGGTTGATACAGTGAGTTTCCCAGTTTTATATTTTGAATAAAAATCTAAAATAGTTGCTTTCAAACTAGCCGAATCGTTGAAATCAACAACAATTCCGGCTCCAGATTCTTTGATAATCGAGGCTGAATCGCCGTAAGGTGGTGCAATGCAGAGTATTGGGCGATAAGAAGCAAGGTATTCGAAAATTTTTCCAGGGATAATCCCAGCCACGTTTGGGGTGTTGTTTATCAACAGCATTAAAACCTGCGACCTCGACGCTTCGGCAATAACTTCCTTATGGGGCATGTAATCAATTTTTCTTGCTTTTTCTATCAAGCTTATTTTCTCAAGTTGTTCAAATACAGCTATATCCGTTTTACCAATAAATTTTATTTCTAAATCAACTTCAAAAGATTTATTTTCAATACAGATTTCTTTTAAAGTGGCCCAAAGAAAATTCGGGTTTCTGTCTTTATTTAAAGATCCAATATGTGTCAATGTAAATTTGGTATCCAACTCACCCACATTTCGGCCAAAATCCGCAGGATCAAAACCATTTGTTACAACTTCAATCTTTCGTGGAAAGAGTTCTTCGAGGTCTTTGCTCCAGTTTTTGCTAACGGTTGTAACTATATCGGCCTTTGCTAAGACTGATTTCTCAAGTCTTTTATGCTTATTGTCGGCGAATTTGGTTAACCGCAACTGATTGTAGAAATCTATTTGTGTCCAGGGGTCGCGGAAATCGGCTAACCATGGAATATTTAATTCATTTTTTACACCTAATGCAATAAGGTGCATTGAGTGTGGTGGGCCTGTCGAAATTATTGCCTCTACTGGATTGTTTTTCAGGTAATTGATAAGATATTTAACCGAAGGTTTTATCCAGAATTTCCGTGCATCGGGAATAAAAAAATTGCCACGTACCCAAGTTGAAAAAGCTTCGACCATACCTGGGTTTTTCTTTTCGTTCAAGAAACCGGCATTTACTTTTTCGCCTTTTTTCATTCCAACAAGTTTTTTATATAACTCGTAAGGCTCCCAAATAGGGGTTTTAACAATCTCAATGTCAATTGGAATTTCTTGCAGCAAGGTAAAATCCTGGGCAGGTGCTTCCGGATTTTCTGGTGTATATATTATTGGTTGCCAACCAAATCCATGCAGATATTTACTGAATTTTAGCCACCGCTGTACTCCTGCACCTCCACTTGGTGGCCAGTAGTATGTAATTATGAGTACTTTTTTTAAAAGGCTTTCAGTAGGCATGAATATGGATTATTTTTTCACTGTCAACCCGTTTTTCCTGATTTGAAAACCCAGAGTGCCCAGTGCCAGTAATACCAGTAATAAGGATGATGCCAAGGATATTTTTTCGCCAATCCTGTAAACTGGAGGGTCAAATTTGAATTCAATGGTATGCTTTCCCGCTGGAACTATCATAGCACGAAGAACATAGTTTGCACGAAAATAAGGTGACTTTTCCCCATCAATATAAGCATCCCAGCCTTTTTCGTAATATATTTCGGAGAAAACTGCCAACTGCTCTTTGCTTGTTTCGGATATATAAGTAAGGTGGTTGGGCTTGTATTCAGTAAGCCGAATAGTTGCCAAAGTGTCCTTACTTATTATATGCCCTTTCACTTGGTCTTCAAAACGTTTGTCGAAAACAGCAGTTTCGGAAGGCACAAAATCGGTAAGGGCATTTAATTCTTCATCGGCATTGTTTACGGCATGGGCGTTGTTTACAAACCACGCATTGCCCATGGCTTGCATGTTTATTTGCATTTCGGCTTGGCCACTCTCTTTGTTTTCTGTTATGAAATATTTAGTATTCAGCATATTGAACACATTCATATTTCCTTTTGAGAGTTGGTTTTCGATAAGTTCCTGATAACGGCGCAATTTAGCTCCATGATAGCCGCCAATAGATTTGTGGAAGTACGAAGTGCTTGCATCATTAAACGGGCTTACAGTTTGGTTGAAAACCCGATAGTTGGGATCCACATCTTTCATAATGAGCAAATCGGCATTAGTAGGTTGAAAAGGATTATCCACCAAGTTTTTACGCACAAAACTATCGCTGTTCAAATATCGCTTGTTCACCGCCCATAAATCGGTAACAATCAATAAAATAAAAATGGTATAAAAGACAGGTTTCTTTATCATGTTTTTCAAAAATGCCCAGATGGCAGCTCCAGCCAATAGTATAAAAGCTAAAGAGCGGAAAGCATCGGCCTGAAAAATTGCCGCCCTATCCAAACGGATTGCGCCAATCAACCATTCGGGATAATATGCTTTGTATTGCACATCGGCAGGTGAAACGAAACTAAACATGCTGCTTCCCGCAAGGGCGAAAACCAGGCATAATCCGCCTACTATCCCAAGAGAATAATAAAGGTATTTAATCAATTTCGCCTTATCCACTTCGCCGGAAAAGGCTTTACTCAAACCTAAGGTCGCCAGCAATGGGATACAAAACTCTGCTATTACCAAAGTCATAGAAACCGCCCTGAATTTATTATAACCAGGTAGATAATTCAAGAAAATATCGGTAAAAGGCATAAAATTCCTGCCCCATGAGAGCAATATAGATAGGAGGGTGGCTGATAAAATCCACCATTTGTATTTGTTGTCAACGATAAACAATGCAAACACAAAAAGAAAAATTAATATCGCCCCAATATAAACGGGACCGGCCACTCCAGGTTGGGTGCCCCAATATAAAGGTAGGTTTTGAGTTAATTTATCCGCTTGATTTACATCTATATTGTTTGATACCAATGATTTGTATGCATTAGACGATCTTCCAACCGGTCCTGTTGATGCACCTCCATTGAAATTGGGGATAAGTAATGTAAAGGTTTCAGGAATTCCATAGCTCCAGCCAGTTGCATAATCTTTATCGAGGCCGGAAGTACGGTTATGCTTTTCCGTGGTCAATTCTGATTTTCCCCTTGTGGTAACTTTCCCATATTCGTAAGTAGCCCAAAGTGTTGTTGCGTTGGTGGCAAGGGCAAACATGGCTGCAATGAGCATTACTCCTGAAGCTTTTGCAAAACCGGCAAAACGTTTTTCCTTGATGCTGATAATAAGCTCAGATATTAAGAAGACTGCAACTGTCATAATCAGGTAATATGTGATTTGCAAATGGTTGGTCAGGAATTCTATCGACAGAAAAATTGCCGCCATTATCCCACCAATAAGGTATTTGCCCCTGTAGGTCAAAATTATTCCGGCCAAAACAGGAGCTATATATCCAATAGCATGGGCTTTACTATTATGCCCCACTTCTATAATAATAAATAGGTACGACGAAAATGCAAAAGCCACTGCACCAGCAATGGCAAGCCATATATCAACTTTTAATACCAATAAAAGTATAAAGAAACCGACCATATAAAGGAAAACCAAGGAGGCCGGATAAGGCAAATATAGCTGCATCAACCTATCGAGTTGGCGTAAAATATTGCCTTCGTATAGTACCGAAATCTGATAAGCAGGCATCCCACTAAACATGCTATTTGTCCAAAGTGGTTCATCCCCAGTTTTCGCACGGTAGTCAACAATTTCTTTCGACATGCCTTTGAAATTCATGATGTCCGATTGCCTGATCATTTTCCCTTCGAGTATGGGGCTGAAATAGGCCATGGTGATAGTGGCGAAAATTACAACTGCCAAAAGGTATGGGAGTATTTGTTTGAAATTAATGTTCTTCATGCAATGTTAACTTAGGGTTTAATTTACAAAAATGTAAGTAGGTTACTTTATTTCTTCATAATCCACATATTCCCCGCCAACAGGGTTTCGTGGTTCGTTTTTATCTTTTTCCAGAAAAGTAATCGAAACTTCGCCGTCCTTTTTGCGGGCTTGATCTTTGCTGAAACCTTGATTTTGTTGGGTATATCGTTGTTGAATATCGCCTACAAATTTCTGTATCATCGATGGGAATATAAAGCGGACGAACAATGAATATAGGGCGTAAACGGTTAAAACAACAAACAGTGCTTTAATAACCGAGGCTTCTTGAATGTAAGGTTGCATTGTTTATGAAAAAAGAACGGCGAAATTAGTGCTTTTTCCTGAATTGGAAGCAGCCCTGCTATTGTAACTTTCAAATAGTGCTAAATGAAAAACAATCAAGGTAAAAAGAGTTTTTTTGCAGAACTTAACTTTATATCCCTAATAATAATATATTTGCAATCGAATAAGCAATCAAATATATGGTTAATAGGTTGTTTATTCTATCTGAACATAATGACATATTAACTGGTCAACTCATTGATAATGAATAAAAACAGATTTGACCCTTAGCCGGAGTCATAGTACCTTACTTACTAATACTGAATCCATAATTTATAAATCAAATCCAATAAATACTAAATATCAAACCCTATGAGAAAATTAACTACTCTATTGTTTAGCCTTTTGTTCGTAACTTTTGCTTTTGGCAAAACCGTTACCATCGAAAAAGCTAATCTGGTTGCTAACAATTTTTTTGCTGCTTATTCGGGCAAAACTACACCGATTGTTGCTAACAGTTTCAGTAAATCCTACAACGGGATTACAACTTACTATGTGTTCAATTATTCCGGTGGTGGTTTCGTGGTTGTTTCAGCCGATGATGCCGCAACCCCAATCCTAGCACAATCGAACGAAGGATTTGTTGAAACACAGATCACAAACCCTTCTACTCAATTCTGGTTCGATAGTTATAGCCAAGAAATTGCGCACATTGTTGCTTCAGAAATGGACAATGCCAGTTCTATTGACGAATGGAACCAAATCCTTAACAACCAGATTGATGCGCCAATGCTTGATGTTGCTCCGTTGTTGACAACTAACTGGGATCAAGGCCAATGGTATAATTATTATTGCCCTGTTGCTGCTGGCGGACCTGGTGGAAAAGCCTGGGCAGGTTGCGTTGCAACTACCATGGGACAAATTATGAAATTCTATAATTTTCCTGCAACAGGAGTTGGTTCACACACTTATATTGATCCAACATACGGACAGCAATCAGCTAACTTTGGTGCGACCAATTACAATTTTGCATCAATGGGATCTTCGGCAACTAGCGGAAGCTATCAGCAAATTGCTACCTTACTTTATCATGCTGGCGTTTCGGTAAATATGACCTATGCACCAGATGGTTCAGGCGCTTTTTCAACTGATGTTCCATGGGCAATGAGCAGTTATTTTAATTACGACAATTCCACTATTGCCCTTGCCAATAAAGTTGACTACACAACAGCTGGCTGGAAAGCATTGTTGATGTCCGAATTGGATGCAAGCCGCCCTGTTTATTATTCGGGAAGCGGTCCTTCGGGCGGACATGCTTGGGTTTGTGATGGATACCAAACCAGCACTGGCAAATTCCACATGAACTGGGGTTGGTCAGGATCATCAAACGGCTACTATGCTATTGGTGTGCTTAATACTGGTAATGGAACCTTCAATTCAACCAATGCAATTGTTTATGGAATCATTCCGGGCAACCCTAATTTGATTGTTCGTTTTACCGATTTGCTGCAAAACAACTCTGCTCCTTATGGTGGCTCATTCGACATTAATTGTGCTGTTGTGGCAGGAACCCCTTCTGCAGTAAACCTTTACATCGATAACGTTCTTGTATTCAATACAACGCAAACCACTTTTGCTTATCCTTGGAACACAAGTGCTGCCGGTTTAGGCACCCATGTTGTTCGTTTGGAAGCTATTGATGCCACAGATACTGTTTTTCAGGAAGTTAATATCGGATTGAGTGAATGGGTTAAGCAAAATAGTGGGTTTGCAACCGCATCAAGGGGCATTCAATATGTTCATGCTGTTGATTCATCTCTTGTCTGGGCTACAGCCTATGATGGTAGCGGCAGTGCAGCAACTATCAATGAATTTACAAAAACTGTGAATGGTGGTACAACTTGGACAACAGGTCAGGTTCTTGGTGGTGCAGTTTATGGGCTTGGCAATATTTGCGGAATAAATGCTAATGTTGCTTATGTTTCCCTTTATCACAAAACCACTCAAGATAATACTTGCGGTGTTTACAAAACAAGCAACGGCGGAACATCGTGGACACATCTCGTTGGCGCTTTACAAGGTGCAGCATCATTTGCTGATAATGTCTGGTTCTGGGACGAAAACAATGGTATGTGCCATGGCGATGTTACTGGAACCGGTACAGCAGCGTATTTCGAAATATATACTACACAAAATGGTGGCACAACTTGGACTCGTGTACCTAAATCGGATATCAATGGTGGCGTGGCAGCATTAGCTGGCGAAGGTGGATGGACTTCGGTTATAGATGTAGTTGGCAATACTGTAATGTTTGGTACAAACAAAGGAAACTTATATATATCACATGATAAAGGTTTACATTGGACGATGTCGAACACAGGGATTACCCCAATAACTGATGGCATCAATAAAATTTCGTTCAAAAATGATTTGGACGGATTGGTTGCTCAAACAACTACAACTGTAGTTTTAAGAGAAACTCATGACGGCGGAGCAACATGGACAACCATTACTCCAACCGGACCATTCCTTACCAGTGATATGACCTATGTACCAGGTACAGATAACACTTATGTTTCTACAGGCGCAGCAGCAGGGTTTACCGGTGCAGCTTTCAGTTTTGATGGTGGTTACACTTGGTCGCAATTTATGGGTACCGAAACAGAACAATACCTTGCCTGCGATTTTGTAAGCAACCATTGTGGATGGGCAGGTGGATTCAATGTAAGTGCTACTGAAGGCGGGATGAATAAATACGTTGGTGTACTTGTTCCTGGTTCGGTGCTTAGTCCTGTTTCCAATCTTATAGCCCAGCCTTTTGATAACAGCGTTCACCTTACTTGGACTGAGCCTGTAACAATTCCGCTCAGTTATAACATTTATCGCAACGACACGCTCTTAACCAATACTCCTTCAACACAATACCATGATGCGCCGGTTGCAAATGGACAGCAAAACTATTGCGTTACTGCCGTTTACGATTTGGGTGAATCTCCAAAAGTATGCACTATCGCTTGGATTACTGTAGGTGTTCCAAATACTGACGAGGCTTCTTACAAAGTTTATCCTAACCCAGCAACAGAAGTTATCAATGTTGTAGCTCCTGTTAAATTTAATGAAGTACGTTTGATTAACAGCCAAGGACAAATAGTTTACCGCAACATTAATAAGGATACCAACCTGCATATACTCACCGAGGGTTTTGAGCCTGGCATGTATATCCTTCAGATTTATACAGGCACGCAGATAATTTCGAAGAAAGTTTCGGTTAACTAAAAATTTCCGAACTTGATGCAAAAGCAAAAAGCTGGGTTCTGCCCAGCTTTTTGCTTTTCTGATGTACGCTGGATAATTTCCCCTACCAAATAATTCCTTTTCATTATTACATTCCTTCTGAGTTTTTTTTTCTTTTACCGCGAGAGCGTAACGAATTAAAACACAAATTATTTACATGTTAGATCGAGAAAGTTTGGTTCTCTATATTGTTAATAATGAAGTGATTGAAAATTGTTAACAGACTATTGTTGTTATATTTCTATCAATCAAAGCTATTGTTATACTGTATTCATAATCAAATTTTTATAAACTGATAGTTAACATGGAAGTTGAATAATTTGTAACATTCATGCAACCTTGTGGATCAGAAACAATTTATAATGAATCATACGAAGGAAATTGCGCAGATATCTGGTCGTAGAAAGTAATTTCTGGCGAAACTGCATTTTATAAAATTATTATTTTTCACACCTGTTTCCTATTCTATAATAATTTATATTACTTTGTTGATTATGAATGAAATAACTACATTTCCCGATTTTTGTATTTTGAATATTAGCAAATTTTCAATCTGCTTTTTTGCAATATGTTTCAGGTACAAATTCTTTTTGTCTGATTCAGGTTAAGAGTTGAAAAACAAAAAAGAGGCCTTAGTTAAAGCCTCTTTTTAAAATTTCATCTATTATGTGTTGAATTTGAATCTGCTAATTTCTTTGATTTGTTTCAATCCCTGTCTTTATCCCGTACCTTTAGTTGTAAGCAAGCACTATATTAACTTCACCTTGATATTGTGAATCGCTTTCGGCAAGCATGGCCTTATCGGGTTGGCAGTGAAGGCTGATTGACTGGTATCCGTTGATTGCATTTCCTTTTAAGCTTTGTGTGCTCGAAGCGGAAGTGTTAAGTGCAAAACTTTGTTTGTTTCCATTTGTAAAGTGGGCTTTGCTTAAAATCAAGGAGCAAGTTGCCGAGGCTGCACTTTTTATTTCTATTTGACCAAGATCGATACCAGAAGTTTGGTTTCTTTGAATCGAAAAAGAGGACTGTGATGTTTGGCTTGCGCTAACCGATTCAACTACTTCGGCAAAAACATGACCGGTTACAGTTGTTTGAGCAAATCCTGCCGAAACTATGATCGTCAGGATTAAGATTGCTATATAAGATACAAGAGTTTTCATTGTGTAAAGATATTTTACTATCGGTAAGTATACCCTTCACTAAATTAATATAAATTGAGACAAAAAGTAATTATGTGATGTGAATAAATGATAAAATTTTCTAACATTTATAATTGCAAGGTTATTAAAATCATGTAAAAATCAGATAATCAGGCATGTGTGATACGGTATTAATATTTTCAATATTTTTGCAATGTAAAATATATTTACATTCAAATAGAATTTAGGGATTTGATTCTATTTTCCATCGGATGGTAAAGATATTTTTGCGAATCTGGATTTCCATTTTATTAAGGTTTTGTACTAAATTTCTTAGTGATTAGACAATCCGAGATTGATTATACCAATTATCCGCGCTCTATGGCTTGTTGATAAATTATTCTCCCAGCCCAAGGGGAAGAAGCATGAAAAAAGGCTAATTTTGGCACGTATGGAAGAGAATGAAAAAACAGAAAATTTCGCATCGCGCAAAGCACTCAAAAGGCCAGCAATAGGTAGGGATGCTTTTCAGGAACATGGCAAATTGCCCCCACAGGCAATAGACCTCGAAGAAGCTGTATTAGGCGCTTTGATGCTCGAAAAAGATGCAGTGGCAGCAGTTATTGATATGTTGGTTCCCGCTGTGTTTTATAAGGAGTCACATCAGGTTATTTTTGAAGCTATCAGCAATCTCTTTCATAACAACGAACCTGTTGATATACTTACAGTTACGAATGCTCTCAGGCAAATGGGCAAGCTGGAATTGTCGGGAGGGCCATTTTACATCACACAGCTTACTTCGCGTATAGCCTCTTCGGCAAATATTGAATTTCATGTAGGTATTTTAAAACAAAAATTCTTGCAAAGGGAGCTTATAAAAATATCAACCGATACGATCCGGAAGTCTTTTGAGGATTCCACCGATGTTTTCGATTTGCTTGACGAAACGGAAAGCAGCCTTTTTTCGATAAGCGAGAATAATCTCCGCAAAAAGGCTCAACTCATGCCAGAATTGGTGCATAAAGTTTTAAATCAGATTGATAATGCGCGCAAAAATGATGGCTCTTTTTCGGGTGTTCCATCTGGTTTTGTCGAACTTGATAAACTTACAGGTGGTTGGCAGCGGAGCGACTTGATTATTGTTGCCGCACGCCCTGGAATGGGGAAAACAGCTTTTGTGCTTTCGATGGCTCGGAATATAGCCGTGGAATCTAAAAAGCCAGTCGCGCTTTTTTCTCTCGAAATGACTGCAGACCAGTTGGTTGCCCGTTTAATTGCCTCGGAGGCTGAATTATCGGCCAGTGCATTGCGCCGCGGTCAGTTGCAAAATTATGAATGGGAACAGTTGAATGCACGCATTTCAAAACTTATAACCGCACCTATATATATTGACGACACGCCGGCCCTTTCACTTTTTGAGCTTCGTGCCAAATGCCGTAGATTGAAAGCCCAGTACGATATTGATATGGTAATTATCGACTATATACAATTAATGACTGCCGGTGGCGACAGGAAAGGTGGTGGAAACCGCGAACAGGAAATATCGAGTATTTCGCGTTCGCTGAAAAGTTTGGCTAAGGAACTGAATATCCCTGTAATAGCACTTTCGCAGCTTAACCGTTCGGTGGAAACCCGCAGCACTGCCCAGGGAAGCAAAAAACCACAACTTTCTGACCTTCGCGAATCGGGTGCCATTGAGCAAGATGCCGACCTTGTGCTTTTTATTTATAGGCCCGAGTATTATAAAATTATGGAAGATGAAGAAGGAAACTCAACAGAAGGGAAAGCACAGATAATTATTGCCAAGCACCGTAATGGTGCAACCGACGAAGTGTGGCTTCAGTTTATAAGCAGGTTCGCCCGTTTTCAGGATGTTGCTGGCTTGGGGTTTAATGGTGTGGACAATTCGTTGTCGCCAAATACTGGTTTCGATCAACCGGCCAACAATACTTTTATCAGGCAATCGCGCCTTAATAGTATGGATGATGAGGCCGATCTTGGTTCGCCTGATTTCTAATAGAAATAGATTTGCAAGGCTTTGTCGAATTGTTAATGATATTTTACGAATTTTGTTTCATACCCGTTTTTGTTGTTCAAGGAAAACCAATTAAACCAAATCTCAATTTGTCGATTCAAATCCAACAAACAGGAACTTTTCCTTCGTTGATTTGTTAAAAATAACATAGAAAACAAATCTTATATAATAATAAGGTATAGTTAAAGTTGATAGAACATAAAAGCACAAAATGAAAAGGAGTTTACTAATCCTACTATTTATTTCACTTTTGATCCGGGTGCAAGGGGCATATTTGCTTATTCCAATGGATCAGACCCAGAAAAACCACCTAAAAGCTTATGGGATTGCATATTGGATACTTCAGCAGGATGTTGAAGTAAGCTGGTTGCTGAATTACCGAGGTGGTTCATTTATGGTCAAATATGTTAAACCAATTGAAGATGAGTGTTTTATAAGAGGTGTAAGCTGTGAGGTTATTGCTGATGCGCAATCAACGGCCATACTTCAGGAAATTGCTGATCCCGAAGTGAACATGGATGAAGTGAAATTGAATAAAGCACCGAAAATCGCAGTTTACTCTCCAAAAAACAAATTGCCTTGGGACGATGCGGTAACATTGGCTCTCACTTATGCCGAAATTCCTTACGAAACGGTTTATGACGAAGAACTTATCACGGGGGTTTTGCCGATGTACGATTGGTTACACCTTCATCATGAGGATTTTACCGGGCAATACGGAAAATTTTGGGCTGCTTACCGCAATTCATCCTGGTACAAGGAAGATGTTAGGATCAACGAAGAAATGGCAGCAAAACTTGGATATGCTAAAGTTTCGGAAATGAAACGTGCTGTCGCCATTAAAATCCGGGATTTTGTGGCCGGTGGTGGTTACTTGTTTTCAATGTGTTCGGCACCTGACAGTTACGATATTGCTTTGGCATCAGAAAACGTTGATATTTGTGATTTGATGTTTGATGGAGATGGTATGGACCCAAATGCACAATCGAAGTTGAATTTCGATAACTGTTTTGCTTTCAGGAATTTCAATATTGTTACCAACCCTTACGAATATGAAATTTCATCCATTGATGTAAATACGCAGAGGAAAGTTAGCCCAACCAATGATTTTTTTACGTTGTTCGATTTTTCGGCCAAATGGGATCCTGTGCCTACCATGCTTTGCCAGAACCATTTTCAGGTAATTCATGGTTTCCGAGGACAAACTACCGCTTTTGAGAAAAAATGTGTAAAGCCTGAAGTCATAATTATGGGCGAAAATAAAGCCCTCGACGAAGCCCGTTACATACATGGCGACTTTGGCAAAGGTACCTGGACTTTTTATGGTGGCCACGACCCAGAAGATTACGAACATCGCGTTGGCGACCCACCCACCGACCTTAACCTTTTTCCCAATTCACCAGGATATAGGTTGATATTGAATAATGTGCTTTTTCCGGCCGCTAAAAAGAAAAAACAGAAAACATAGAAAGGGTAGGGGACTTCACCATTTGGTTGATAGCTGTTGCAGGAACCCAAACAAGCCGAAATATTTATTATGGATTGAGCAAAAAAAGTCGGTTTTTAAATTTGCTGTGCGCTGATTTATGTTGTTTTGTTTCGAGTTTTTAAGCTAACCTAAGCAGAAGTTTTTCCGGATAAACATTCAACGACAGCAAATAGATGATATTAAGTTATTATCGGTATCGAAAAATATAATTATATATTTGATATTCATGTAATTGCGAATATAAATAAATTTTCTTAAAAAATATCACCTTGTTTGTGTTACCTTAACACTAACTTCACTATTTTTACAACTTCATAAATTGTGTCACTTTATACTAAAGCGATACTTAGGTTTTGTGAGTTTCTTGGTTTTTTCGTTTTGCACGAACCAAGACATTAAATATAACCAGTGGTTTGGCAAATAGTTTTGCAAACATCTGGAAGGACAATTTTCAGAAAATTCATTAATTTAAAAAACAATCATGGAACAAAAAAACGCAAACTACGGTCTGGGAATGACTGTAATCGGATCCATCTTCTTTATTTTTGGATTTGCAACAACCTTTATTATTACGCTAAGCAGTAAGGTAAAGGATATTTTTGAACTGACTGAATTTAAAGCTCAGTTGTTAAGTTTCGCATTCTTTATCACCTACTTTTTTATTTCGATACCGATTGGGTTGTATATAAAGAAAATAGGGTATAAAAGTGCATTAATTGTAGGTTTGTTGTTGATGGCGGCAGGTAGTTTCCTGTTTTTTCCGGCTGCAAAGGTTCCTTCTTTTCCGCTGTTCCTTGCCGCTACTTTCGTGTTGGCATCGGGTGTTGTTTTTCTGCAAACAGCCGCCAACCCTTATGTTACTGCTTTGGGTTCAGAAGAGTCGGCCGGCGGCAGGCTTAATTTGGTTCAGGCGCTCAATTCAATTGCAACCATGGTTGCACCCTGGATTATTGCCGTTTTCATTTTTACCGGTGCAAGCGACATGCTCACATCTGCCCAAAAAGCAGAAACAGTTCAGATACCATTTATAATCATTGGAATAATCGTTGTACTTGTGGCAATAGCAATATTTCTTACAAAACTCCCTGAAGTAGGAGGCGGTTCTGTTCAACAACGGAAAAGTGTTTGGAACTATCCTCACATGCTTCTTGGTGCCTTGGGGATTTTCTTTTATGTTGGTGCCGAAGTTGGCATAGGTGGTTTAATACTTGGATATTTGAAATCCACCATGGTTATGGAACCTGAAGTTGCGGGTAAATATGTGGCAATTTATTGGGGCGGCGCCATGGTAGGCAGGTTTTTCGGTTCTATCATGTTATCAAAAATGACAATACTTTCCAAGAACAATACTTATATCGCACTGGTACTTTTACTTGCACTTTTGTCTGGGTCATTCGTCACTGGTTGGAATTGGAATATAGGATTGATATTTATGGCGGTTGCAGTTTGCAATTTACTTGTAATGCAACTTGGACAAGGTAGTGCTGGACGGTCATTAGCTGTTTTTGCTTTGATTGCTGCCGCTCTTGCATTAGTTACTGCTTTTACAACTGGCAATGTTGCACTTTGGGCTGTAATTTCAATTGGGATGTTCAACTCAATAATGTTCCCAAATATTTTCACCCTTGCTGTAAAGGACTTGGATCCGGGGGAATTGAGCACAGCATCTGGAATAATCAATACATTGATTTTCGGGGGAGCAATTATTCCTTTAATCATGGGGAAAATTGCTGATGTATCGGGCTACTCCTGGGCTTTTATTGTACCGGCAGTCTGTTACTTGTACATCTTCTTTTACGCTGTAAAAGGGAGCAAATTCCGTTCGGTATAAATCAAGATGCAGATTTGATTTGTTTACAAAATCTGTCATTTTTTCAATACAAATATAATGGGCCTAAGTGGTCGTAAAGAAAAACTTATTCAAATGAAACAAGTAGCAATAGGAATTGATATTGGAGGAACCAATACCGCAATTGGAGTTGTTGACCGCGAAGGCAACATACTTTACGAGAAACAACCGCAATTAACAACCCCGCAGAAAAAAGAAAACCCAACTGGCAGCGAAAAAATCTCGGAAGATTTATTAAGTGATTACATCACCCTGCTTGCATTGGAAGTGAAATCGGCCATAGAAGTGGTGGAAAAGATTAATCCTGCTATCGAAGTGGTAGGCATTGGAATTGGTGCGCCAAATGCAAATTATTATACCGGGACTATCGAACATGCCCCAAACCTCCCATTTGTGGGTGTTATACCGTTTGCAAAAATGGTTCAGGAAAAATTCCCTGAAATCAAGCATGTAAAGCTCACCAACGATGCTAATGCCGCTGCATTGGGCGAATTGATTTTTGGTGGTGGGAAAAGCATGAGGAATTTTGTGATGATAACTCTCGGCACCGGTCTTGGAAGCGGGATTATTGTAAATGGCGATCTTGTTTATGGCTCCGATGGTTTTGCGGGGGAAATTGGCCACACCACAATTGGTAGGGGCAATCGTATTTGTGGATGCGGTGGAAGCGGGCATTTGGAGGCTTACTGTTCGGCAACAGGCATGAAACGCACTGTTTACGAGCTTTTGGCCAAGTATAATAGTTCGGAAAGCGAACTTGCTAACATCCCTTTCAACGAAATGAGTTCCAAAATTGTATTTGAAGCTGCCGAAAGGGGCGATAAACTTGCAAAGGAAGTTTTTGCTTTTTCGGGCGAACTGTTAGGCGAAGCATTGGCCGATACCGTTCACCACCTTAGTCCAGAAGCAATCTTCCTTTTTGGAGGCCCGGTTGCGGCAGGTGAATATATTTTTAAACCTACAAAAGAAAGCATGGAGCGCCATTTACTCCCTATTTTCAAGAATAAAGTCAAAATACTTCCATCAAGTCTAAAAATGGGATCTGCTGCCATTGTTGGTGCCAGTGCATTGGTTTGGAAAGAATTGGAAAAGCAGGGATTGTAGGATAGTTTTTGCAATTGGGGCAGCACTTTAATTTTTTTTCATTAAAGTGCTGTTTTTTTATTTGCCAGTTTATAAAAAAAAATACCTTTGCAGAACAACTTTAGCTGTTTTTTTAGTTACTCGGCGAAGTGAAAATTCTTGAAAATCGAAAGGCTTGGGTTTTTGTCCTGATGCTTGTTTTAGGGGTTCAAATTTTAAAGACTTGTTGATATCATTCACTTGATACATAATACGTAACAAGGTTTTGTTTACAGTCTTGTAACGCAAGTTCGTAGTAGCTCTTAGCATTTAGCGAAGAAAATGAAAATAAAACAAAGGGATTTGTTTTGTAAATTGAGTTTTCTGCTGATGATTGTTATAACTGCCTGCCTACCTATATTGAACCCTTTTTTCTATCATTTCGTTCGTAAATTCGGGCTTTTAGTTTGGCTCCAACAATTTATGCTCGCAAATGTGCGTTTATGCCTTTAAATGTTAGCTTTTGGTATTGTCAGATACTAAAACTTCATTACTTTTGACTGATTATTGCTTGGCTTACCAAAGTATGTTTGCTCACACAAACAATTACCATTTTTAATGTTTTGTCCTTCATGAGAAACAAAGTACAATTGTCCTTGATCCTTAGCCTTTTGCTGTTTGGGGTACAGGCAAAATTCACAAAACTTATAGCTCAAACAGTCGATTTCACCTACTCAGGAGTTTGTGTTGGAAGTCCAACTACCTTTGTAGGCACAATTACAGGAGCCACAGCTACAACCTGGAAGTGGAGTTTTGGGGATGGCACTTTCGCCAATTCACAGAATACATCGAATACTTATACCGGTTCCGGTGTTTATACTGTGAAACTTGTTGTCAACACAACCTTGGGTGCGTCTGACTCTATAACTAAGTTTGTAACAATCCAGGATTTACCAACCGCTTTCTTTTACTTCGACACGCCAACCTGCAACAACGATTCTGTTCAATTCCATGACCTTTCGCACACTGTCAATGGCTTTATTCAGCGTTGGGTTTGGAACTTCGGTGACAACTTGCCTAACGATACAGTTTATTTCCCTGAAGATCCTAATGTTGCCCACCTATTCCCAACTTTTGGCACTTTTAACATAACACTTCAGGTGCTGAATTCTGATGGCTGTGTGCATCAATGGAGCAACCCTGTTTTAGTAATCCCAAGCCCAATAGCCAATTTTTATTTTAGCGGCAAATGCGAAGACCAGTTAGTTTTCTTTGAAGATGCTTCATTCGCTAACGGGGCAGGGAATGTGATAGCTTATAGCTGGGATTTTGACGATCCGATAAGCGGGGTTAATAATATCTCAGATTTAAAAAAGCCTTCCCATCTTTTTGAGTTGCCTGGTTCTTACTTTGTTAAATATAAGGTTACAAATTTCAACAACTGTTCGGATACCATTGTAAAAGAGGTGGTTATAAACCCTCATCCTCTGGTAGATTTTACGTTTACTTCTGCTTGCCTCAACGAATTGGTTTATTTTGATCCTGATACAAATATAACCAATGTACCTGCAATTAAAACTTGGTTTTGGGATTTTGGCGACGGACTTACTTCCAACGCTGCTCATACTGCCCATCGTTATATTGCACCCGGCACATATACGGTTACTTTGACAATAACTGATACAACGGATTGTGAGAATACGATTTTCAAAAATATTACCATCCATCAATTACCAGTTGCTCATTTTAATGCGGGCTTAGATAATTGTGCGGGTGCTTCTGTTTATTTTGAAAACAACTCGACTACCAATTTCGGGTATGTGGTTAAGTGGGAATATAATTTTGGCGATGGTAATTTCCTTACAGTCAACCATCCCGATAATCCCAATATTTACCATACATACACATTTGCCGGCACTTATAATGTTGTGCTTACCATAAAAGCATCCGACAGTTGCACCGATATTGAGATACAGACAATTACCATCCATCCAAACCCGGTTGCAAATTTCGATTTCACTTTGGCTTGTTTAGGAAGCGCTGTTGATTTTAGCGATATTTCCCAACCCAATGGTGGAGGTTCAATAGTTCAATGGCAATGGAATTTCGGAGATCCTGGTTCAGGTATATTGAATTTTTCCAGTTTGCCAACCCCAACCCATATTTACAATACAGTTGGTAATGATTCAGTTCAACTTATAGTTACCACTGGAAATGGATGTAGCGATACAATCACCCGCGTTGTAGTTGTAAAACCGCTTCCACCGCTTAATTTTACAAGTACCAACAACTGCCAGAACAATGCTGTTGTTTTTGTTCCTGATGCAGTTGTAATGAGTCCCGGAACAATCCAAACCTGGTTCTGGGAATTTGGTGATGGCATTACTTCACCTTTGCCCAACCCGACCCATATTTACAATACTGCTGGTAATTATACGGTTACGCTTACTGTTGTTGATACTGCTGGTTGTACCAATTCGATCACAAAACCGATAACAATTATACCGCAACCCAACGCGAATTTTACATTTTCGCAACCTGCTTGCAAGGATTCGGAAGTTACTTTTAACAACCTTTCGCTTGCACCATGGGGTTATATAGTGAAATGTGTTTGGAATTTTGGGGATGGTAATATACAGACTGTTACCACCTTGGCAAATGTTGTGCATACTTATACCAATTATGGCAATTTCAATGTTTCGCTTACCATTACTACCAACGATAGCTGTACACGGACGAAAATTTTGCCGATAGAAATTTTACCAAATCCATTGGCTAATTTCTCCTATCTCACTTCGTGCGTAAATTCGCCAGTTCAGTTCAATGATCTTTCGCAGCAAGGTGCAGGTGGAATGGCCAGTTGGTCCTGGAATTTTGGCGACCCGCCTTCGGGGGCTAACAATACTTCACTCATTCCTGAACCCGTACATACCTTTACAACTCCAGGAACGTATCAGGTAAGTCTCCTTGTTTTTAATACCGGAGGTTGTCAGGACACGGTAATAAAGCCTGTTATTGTCCATGCCCTGCCAGGTGTAGATTTTACAACATCGTCGGGTTGTGTAAACGATTCCACACATTTTGTGAGCGCAGGTTTTGTAAACCCACTTGCTGTTACTACCCGTACATGGGATTTTGGCGACGGCTTTACGGCTGTGGATGTTATTGACCCTTACCATATTTACACCGCTACAGGATTGTACATAGTAACCTTAACTGTTACCGATACCGCCGGTTGCGAAAATGTGAAAACGCATCCAGTTGCGATTGTGCCACCTCCAACATCGTTTTTCAGCGTTTCAACTCAAAAATGTGCCAGTAATCCTGTGTTTTTCACCAATCTTTCCACCACAGCAGGAGGTACTTTTACTTCCTATCACTGGGAATTTGGCGATGGAATCGACACATTGATAAATGCACCAGCTAACGGAAATATCTCACATATTTATACTGTAGCCGGAAGTTTTACAGTTAAGTTGACGGTTCATACCTCCTTTGGCTGCGAAATGCCATCGCAACAAACATTTACTATATCGGCCAGCCCATTGGCACTTTTCGATTTCGGGAATACTTGTTCAGGGGCTGCGGTTTCGTTCAGCGATCTTTCTCAGCCCAATACAGGCACTACCCTTGTAAATTGGCTATGGAATTTTGGTGACCCAACTTCAGGAATTAACAATACATCGAACCTCCAAAACCCGCTGCATATTTATAATACTGCTGGTATTTACACTGTTCTGCTTCTGGTCGAAAATGCTTCCGGTTGCCCGGATACTGTTTCTAAGACAGTTACCGTACATCCCAAACCAACCCTCGAATTTGCATGGGCGAGTACCTGTTTGGGGACAACCACTGCTTTTACAACAAATACCACAATTACCAATGTTGCTGCCGTTACATCCTACGACTGGGATTTTGGTGACGGAACCGCACATAATACTTCGCAACAGAACCCGGTTCATACCTATTCGGTTACTGGCAATTATACGGTTACTTTACAAATAATTGATACAGCGGGTTGCGTAAACTCCGTTTCCCACATTATAAGCATTTCGCCAAAGCCAAATGCGCAATTTAGCATTACCAGTGCTTGCCTGGGTGCAACCACCCATTTTACGGATCTTTCATTTACCTCAAGTGGAGAACCAATTACTGGCTGGCATTGGGATTTTGGTGTAACCACCGCAACCAACGATACTTCTAATTTGCAGAACCCTGTGTGGATATTCACAAGCATTGGTGTATATGATGTAAACCTGATTGTTACCTCGCAAAACGGATGTCAGGACACGACCATAGTATCGCTTCAGGTTTTTGGGAACCCGACGGCAAGTTATAACTTTACCGCGGCTCCTTGCAACACAGGGGCTGTTTATTTCCAGGATTCGTCGTACAGCCAACAGGCAACAATAATCGGCTGGAATTGGGAGTTTGAGCCTAACCATTTTTCCACGCTTCAAAACCCTGTATATGTTTTTTATGCAGTCGATTCGTGTTACGATGTCCGGTTGATTGTTACAGATGTTCGCGGCTGTGTTGATACCACTTCCAAACAGGTTTGTGTACCGGCGCAATTCGATTTTACATTTGTACATTCGCCAACATGCTTCCGCGACAGCACCGATTTCACACCACAACTTCTTGCCCCTTCTACTGATTCACTTGTTTTCTTTGAATGGAATTTTGGGGAAACCAATTCGGGCATCAACAACACTTCTGCTCTAAAATACCCAAAGCATTATTACTCCCAACCTGGTACTTATTCGGTAAGCCTGCAGTCAATTGACATCAACAACTGCATAAAAACAGTACATAAAGATGTGATTGTATTGCCGTTGCCAGTTCCAGCCTTCAGTTTTACCGAGGGCAAGTGCGATAGTACAGTTTACTTCAACGAGTCTTCATCAGGAAGTGGGAGCCCTATAAGCAGTTGGGTTTGGGACTATGGCGATGGGAATGTGAATACGGTATTGGCTCCTGCTTCGCCTGATTTGCCGCATAAGTATTTAGCAGCAGGCATGTACGTTGTTGGGCTTACTGTAACCAACAGCAATGGCTGTGTGAATTTTATTGCCGACAGCAACTTGCTTGTGAAACCTTGCATGAACGCTCAAATTTCGGTTATTGACACCCTGATTTGTCAGAATAACACTTTAACTTTTGCCGACAGCAGTTTTAGCGGTTTGCCTGCAACCGAATGGTATTGGGATTTTGGCGATGATACCGACACAACCTACTTTGCGGCGGCCAATCCAATAAACCATATATTCACAACTCCCGGCAGTTATACTGTTAAGATGAGGATTTCGACAGATATTTCGGGGCAAAAAGTGAGTGATTCAACTATAATGAATGTTGTTGTAAACCCAACCCCATTGCCCGATTTTACGAATAATGTGGTTTGTTATAAGCAAACAGCGGTTTTCACAAACATGACTTCCGGAAACGGGACTTTGATAAGCGATTTTGCCTGGAACTTCGGGGAGCCGGCAATTCCATTGACGGATACTTCAACAATGAGGAATCCTTCTCATATTTACGGTGCCCCTGGAAGTTACGATGTGCAACTTTCGGCAGTCAATACATTGGGCTGCAAGGATTCAATCCAGAAAACACTTGTTGTCTTTGGCCTTCCCGATGCAAATTATCTATATACATTATCCTGCGCTGGCAACAATACCAAGTTTACTGACATGTCGGTACTATCAGTTGCTCCTCTCGTTGATTGGAAATGGGAGTTTTCGGATACCACGGGCCTGTTGGGGAAAAGGGATATTCAAAACCCTGATTTTGTGTTCAATATTCCGGGCAATTATCTGGTAAATTTGATGGTAACTGATACAAATGGATGCTATGATACTATAAACCAGCATATTAAAACTTGGAATGTTCCTACCAGCATATACAGTTATGTTGACAATTTTAATGATGTGCAAGGTCAACTTCAGTTTACAAACATATCTTTAGAAGGTGCTAAATATTACTGGACTTTCGGCAATGGCGAAGATTCATATACCCAAAACCCGGTTGCTTTTTATTTGAACGATGGCACTTACGATATTACCCTTGTTACCTGGAATGAAAAGGAGTGTACCGATACATTGACCGTGCAATACACTTTTATGGTCAAGGGCTTGTATATCCCGACTGCATTTTCGCCCAATAACCCAAAACAATCCGTTCGTTTGTTGAAGCCGGTGGGGGTTAACTTAAGCGATTACAAGTTTGAGGTTTACGACCGTTGGGGCAATATGTTATGGTGGTCGGATAAACTGGACGAATCAGGCCGCCCAAGCGAGGGCTGGGATGGCACCTATAATGGCGTTTTGATGCAAGAAGGCACTTATGTGTGGAAAGCATCGGCCATTTTCAAGGATCATACCATTTGGGATGCCAACAGCATAGGTAACGCCGAAAAACTGGCAACCACAAAAGTGGGGACAGCTACAATGATGAAGTAGTTGATTTATTATCAATAATTGGAATAGAAATGCTTATGTAAAAATGCCCGCCTGTAAAATTAAATTTCAGGCGGGCTTTTTATCGAAAGGCGGTGGGCTTTTTACAACAAAGTTTAAAGCTATGCATAAGCATCTGTTTTTCAGAATGTCGTACATGTGTAGATACTCATTATATTTTAAAAGTATTTCAAAGATTGAGCGGCTATGATGATGAGGTGCCTGCAAAGCAAATTCCTCTTGCAATTAGGCAGCAAGTTTCATTTCTATTACCTTTGCGTCTTAAACCAATATCTTTAACAGCATGCAAACAGCCGAACGCAGTTCCGGGCACGATCCTTCCGAACTGGTAATTTACAATAGGTGCTTATATGCCTACAAAGCTGCATCCGAAATAGTTAGCGGTAACATTATAGAGCTTGGGAGCGGCGAAGGTTATGGTATCCAATTGCTTGCCCCGCTTTCAAAACGTTACCTTGCTGTCGATAAATTTGATACCAATATTTCGGGTCAACCCAATGTGGAATTCCGTAAACAATTGCTCCCTTCTCTATCAGGAATTGCCGATAACAGTTTCGATTTTGCGGTTACATTTCAAGTGATTGAGCATATTCAGGATGATACGGTATTTATTTCCGAAATTCACCGTGTGCTAAAACGTGGTGGCATTTTACTGCTTACCACTCCCAACCGAAGCATGTCACTCACACGCAACCCTTGGCATATCCGCGAGTATTTGGCAACTGAATTGGCTGGCATTGTGGGCAAAAGCTTTACCAAAGTGGAAGTGAAAGGCGTTTTTGGCAGTCCTGTTGTGATGCAATATCACGAACGAAACAAGGCTTCGGTGCGGCGCATCACAAGGTTTGATGTGCTCAACCTGCAATACAAGCTTCCACGGCAGTTATTGCAAATTCCCTACGATATTATGAACAGGCTCAACCGTCGCAAACTGTTGAAAGGCAATACCGAAATAGTGAACAACGTTTCGCTTTCCGATTTTTTCTTACAAGAAACTACCGAAAATTGTTTCGATTTATTTGTTATAGCCACAAAGTAGGGTTTGGTTTGTTCTGTCTCAATAATGCATAACGTGCTATAAATAAGGTATATATTTGCTTTTTATCTGATTTTGGCTGTTAGGCTGTGGGCTGTTAGGCTTTAGGCTGTTAGGATTTTAGGCTGTTAGGGCTTTGGTTGCTTATTTGTGTTAGGTGTTAGAAACATAATATTTTAAAGTGCTGATCCCCAATCACTAAACCCCAACCCCCAATCCTTTTAAAAAAAATATATGATTTCTTTCAAAATAATTTGTCGATATAAATCCAAATTCCTCTATATTTGAGGCAAATCAAATGAATCGTTTAACCTAATTCCCAACTCATTTATGAAGAGATTTATTACACTGATTGCCATGGCATTAACGGCGTTTCCGGTATTTGCCAGCGAAGCCGATCTCAAAATTCCAAGCCTTTCGCCCGATCAAAACAACTTGCTTTTGTTCGGGTTTGTCATTTGCATCCTCGGTTTGCTTTTCGGATTTTACCAATTTAGCATGGTGAAAAAACTAAAAGCGCACAAGAATATGCTTGATGTGGCCCACATTATTTTCGAAACCTGTAAAACTTACCTCATCCAACAAGGTAAATTCCTAGTAATCCTGTTTGCTTTTATCGCGGCTTGTATCGCTTTCTATTTTGGCTTCTTGGAACACATGGGCTTTGGCGGAGTTTTGCTTATACTTATGTGGTCTGTTATCGGAATCCTCGGCTCGTATGGCGTTGCATGGTTTGGTATCCGTATGAATACGCTTGCCAATAGTCGCATGGCTTTTGCCTCGCTGGAGCGTAAACCCTTAAAATTGCTGAATATCCCTTTGGATGCTGGCATGAGCATAGGTGTGTTGCTGGTAAGCGTCGAACTTATTATGATGCTGATAATCCTGCTGTTTATACCACGCGAATTTGCTGGGGCCAGTTTTATCGGATTTGCTATTGGTGAATCTTTAGGTGCATCAGCTCTTAGGATTGCAGGTGGTATTTTTACCAAGATTGCCGATATTGGCAGCGACTTAATGAAAGTAGTTTTCAAAATAAAAGAGGACGATCCACGAAATCCTGGAGTAATTGCCGACTGTACTGGCGATAATGCTGGCGATAGTGTTGGCCCAACTGCCGATGGTTTTGAGACTTATGGCGTTACCGGTGTTGCGCTCATCAGCTTTATTGTTTTGGCTGTTTTAAATGTGGCCGACCAAACACTGTTGCTCACTTGGATTTTCCTGATGCGTATCCTAATGGTTGTTACTTCAATCGCTGCTTTCTACATCAATAAACTTTATACAAATGCAAAATATCGCGATGCTTTGGATATGGATTTCGAGAAACCCCTCACCACTTTGGTTTGGATTACTTCGATACTCTCAATAATTGTAACTTTTGCCGTAAGTTATGTTATGCTTGGCACTTTGGCCAACAATCTTTGGCTCACGCTGTCGATAATTATTAGTTGTGGAACATTGGGTGCTGCTTTGATACCCGAATTTACCAAGATATTCACAAGCCCTAAATCCGACCATGTTAACGAAATTGTTACGGCATCGCGCGAAGGCGGCGCTTCGTTAAACATCCTATCGGGACTTGTTGCCGGTAATTTCAGTGCTTTCTGGCAAGGAATGGTTTTTCTTGTACTTATGTTCACAGCTTATTTTGCTTCTACTTATGGCCTGGCCGATTTGATGATTTATCCATCGATTTTTGCTTTTGGTCTAGTTGCATTTGGGTTTTTAGGCATGGGGCCAGTTACCATTGCTGTTGATAGTTATGGGCCAGTTACCGATAATGCACAGAGTATTTATGAACTTTCGCTGATTGAGGAAAACCCGAATATTTCAAAGGAAATTGAAAGGGATTTCGGGTTTAAACCTGATTTTGAAAATGCAAAACACTTCCTCGAAGCTAACGATGGTGCAGGTAATACCTTTAAAGCTACTGCAAAACCTGTACTTATTGGTACTGCCGTTGTTGGTGCGACGACCATGATTTTTTCGTTGATTCTGGTCATTAAGCAACGGTTTGGGATCGAGCCTGAAACCATCTTGAATATCCTTAACCCTTATACAATTTTGGGTTTCCTTGCTGGCGGATCTGTAATTTATTGGTTTACTGGTGCATCTATACAAGCTGTAACAACTGGTGCTTACCGTGCGGTTGAATACATCAAGAAAAATATCCACCTCGACGAAGGTGCCGACAGCAGTGCTTCAATAGAAACTTCAAAGGAAGTTGTTAAAATTTGTACGCAATACGCCCAAACCGGGATGTTCAATATTTTTATTGCGATCTTCTCTTTTGCCTTGGCATTTGCTTTCATGGCAGGATATCGCGATATGTCGGCAACAAACCCCGCACATATCTATGGAGCCGCTTCGTTTTTTGTAAGTTATTTGATTTCAATTGCCGTTTTCGGACTTTTTCAGGCACTGTTTATGGCTAACGCCGGTGGTGCGTGGGACAATGCCAAAAAAGTTGTTGAAGTTGACCTTCGAGAAAAAGGAACTCCTCTGCATGAAGCTTCAATCGTTGGCGATACCGTAGGTGACCCATTCAAAGATACATCTTCAGTTGCCTTGAATCCGATCATCAAATTCACAACTTTGTTCGGGCTGTTGGCGATGGAAATTGCTATTTCGGACAGTTTTTATTCGGTGGCTCCTTATGTTGGAGGCGTATTTTTTTTAGTGGCCTTATATTTTGTTTACAGGTCATTTTATAAGATGCGTATTATAAAATAGTTACAGCTTAATCGCATCGAATAGTTTGCTAAAGCTATATTGCGCAAAAGTTTACTTTAAGGTCAACAACACAAGCAGGCAACTTTCCAAAGCCTGCTTGTGTTGTTTTTTTTAAGATTGAATCCCCTCCGAAAATCTAAGAATAAAGGATCACCCCTAAGCAATGTGATGAGTGCTACACTAAGCCAGCCGAAGTGCCTGCCGAAATAATGCAATGACACAAAGGTTCACAAAGCATTGTTAATCTGCATTATAAGCTTTGTGAATTTAGCGATGCGATATCACGCGATGTGCTTAGTGTCACAGTGAGCTTGCCGGAACAAACGCCTTATAGAACAAGCATTTGTGAGTAAACTTAACGGCTTTTTGCCTTCGTGGCTAAAAAAGACTTATCGGAACGGACTCAATATTGATTTTCAAATTTTTTATTACATCCAATACTGCCATCTATCAAATGCATAAAAAAACCGGCTTTCTTTTGGAGCCGGTTTTCTATACTTGTTTTTGAACTTACTTAATTTCCTTCTTCGAATTATAAGCTGCTACACCATCGTCGAGGAATTTGATGTAAGAATTTATATCCAAATCATAAGCGTGCGGTTGAATAAGTGAATTACCGTTGCCATCGAGAATTACATAAAAGGGCTGTGCATTTGTGCCAAATTTTTCAATCTGTATTTCTGTGTTTTTCTTGCCTAAGAGCTTCACTTCACGCCCGTCCTTATTGGTGTACCATTCAGTTTTTGGCATCTCGATTACCTTGTCGTCAACATAGAGTGCAACTAAAACAAAATTCTCTCTCAAACGCTTCAAAACTTCAGGGTCGCTCCAAACACGGTTTTCCATTTCACGGCAATTGGTGCATCCATGTCCTGTAAAATCCACAAAAACAGGTTTGTTCAACACTTTCGATGCTTTCAATGCTTCATCGTAATCGAAATAACCTTTTAAACCATGAGGAAACTTAAGTGCTGTATTAGAGTAATTGGGCGTTTCGGCAATATTGCCTTTACTTTCAGGGCCACTAACCCCAGCATTCTCGCGGACTATGTTAGTGATATCAAAATCCTGGGTTTCCATTGGAGGCAGCCAACCCGAAATTCCCTTTAATGGTGCGCCCCACAAACCAGGAATAAGGTATATCACGAAAGTGAAAGAAGCTACAATAAGCAGTAGCCGGGGGAAGGATTTTACAACCGGATAATCGCTGTCGTGCGGAAATTTGATTTTCCCGAGAAGATAAAATCCCATCATGGTAAAAATCACAATCCAGAAACCAAGGTAGATTTCGCGATCGAGTATACCCCAATGGTAGGTTTGATCTGGAACGTTTAGGAATTTCAACGCAAAGGCAAGTTCAACAAAACCAAGCACAACTTTCACTGTATTTAGCCAGCCACCCGATTTTGGCATTTTATTGAGCCACTGCGGAAATAAAGCAAATAGAGTGAATGGGATTGCGAAGGCCAACGAAAAGCCTACCATCCCTATTATTGGTTTAACTATTTGACCACCAACCGATTCAACCAATATAGTGCCAACAATTGGCCCGGTGCAACTAAACGAAACCAGCACCAAAGTAAGCGCCATGAACAAAGTCCCTAAAGTTCCGCCTTTATCTTCAGCCGAAACGGATTTATTTACTAACCAGTTGGGAATTGTAATTTCGAAGTACCCGAAAAACGAAGCTGCAAAAATCACGAAAATCAGAAAAAACAATACATTCGGAATCCAATGTGTACTAAGCCAATTGCTGAACTCTGCACCAAAAATTACAGCCACCAGAGTCCCGAAAAGTGTGTAAATCAATATTATGGACAAGCCATAAATGGATGCTTGTATTTTACCTTTCGATCCTGATTTCATGAAATATGAAACCGTCATGGGAATCATTGGAAAAACGCAAGGAGTTAAAATGGCGATTAAACCACCAACAAACGCAAGCCAGAAAAATACCCAAAGAGAGGTTTTTCCGCTTTTGGTAGGGATTGCTTTTGTGTCGGTTACTGCTTTTTGATGATTTCCCGATTTAGCTGCTGCAAGTGTATCGGTAACTTTAACAGAAACATTATCAGCTATTTCAGCTTTAGCAATTATTGTTTTTGCACCCGGTAATGTAAAAGAAAACTGGCTTTCGCCGGAAGTACATGAACCGTCATCGCAAGTTTGAAAATAAATTATACCACTTAATTTAACAGGCTTATTGCTGATAATCTTAATTTTTTGGATAAAAATTGCCTCAATGTCGAAGGATTTTATGTTTGCCTGAAACATTTCATCGTATCCTTTATGTCCTTCAGGTTCAATTACTTTACCCGAAAGTTTTGCACCAGTTATTTTTTCAAAAATAAATTCTGTCGCCATTGGACCTTCGCCAACCGGATATTTTTGCTGCGAATACAAGTGCCAACCTGGTTGGATTTTTGCAATAAATTGCAATTCGGCCAGAGTATCGTTTATCCTGTTCGTTTTAAACGACCATTTTGCAGGCTCCAGCAATTGCGAAAAAGCAGTAAACCCAACTGCGAAAGTGAGTAAAAACGATAAGACAAGCGCTTTATGGGCGTTTAGCTGGATTCTCTTCATAAGCCGGTTTCAGGTTAGCAAAAGTTAATGAATTGCCTTTTAGGACAATGGGCAAAATTATAAATTATTAAACAAGGTACTGCAACTTTATAAAAGAATTCATTAAGAAATTTGTTGATGTAGCACAATTGCAAAATCTGTTTATATGTGATGTTGAATAAGTTTTTTCAAATCTATCCAAAAAGCAAACTGCAACCGCAGGAAGTATTTTCGCTTTCCTTAATTTCGTCGGCACAGGAAACCACGAATGCACGATTTGTTTTGGAAGTAATCCGGAAACGGTTATCAATCCTTTTGCCAATTACCCACACTATGTCGTTTCCCGAAACCAAAAGCCATGTTTTTTCTTTTTCGGCAAGGGAGAATTTTTGATCGACAAAAAAATCGCTTAATTTTTTTTTGCCCTTCAAGCCCAATGGCATAAACCAATCGCCCTTTTCCCATTTGCGCAAGTGCAAAGGGAAAGTTAGCTTATCGGCATCCACACAAGCAATCGAGGATTTTCCAATTGGTAGGTTTCCAACCTCATCCGTTTCGTAAGTGGTCAACAAAATTGGGGTTTCAATTTGAGCCGTTTCCCTTTTTAACGTATATATATCTGAATGTGAGGATTCTGCCTTTAAATCTGCCAAAGGCTGTATAATAAAATTTTCGCGGTCGCGGAGCAAACGATGAGTAGGCGAATAGAAAATTTTTCCGGAGAAAGTATCAAGTGAATGAACAATTTCTTTTACCACAGCGAATGTAAATCCGTAAGGTTTTAACAATTCAAACAAATAGGTGTCGTGAGGCTGGTATTCGTAAACCCAGTCAATAGAAATCAATATCCCTTCGGGCGTGTTTTGCACCAAATCGGCGGTAATGCCGGCAATATGACTATTATAAATTGACTCCACATCTCGTAAGTGGTTTATGGACTCGTTGAGTTTATGGCTGAAATGAGGGTTTATTTTGTAAAGTTCGGCAAGCACATCAAGCCGAAGCTTGTTTCTGAGGTATTTACGGCTTTTATTCGAGCGGTCTTCGCGCCAGTCCAACCCTAAACCAAGGGCAAAAGCAGAAATCCTTTCACGGGTGGTGAACATCAATGGCCGTATAATTTTTCCTTGTTTGGGAAGTATGCCGTGCATGCCACTTATGCCGGTTCCGCGTAAAATATTGATAAAAAAAGTTTCAGCCTGATCGTCAAGGTGGTGGGCGGTGGCAATATAATCGTATCCGTTTTCGGTAAGTACCTCGTTAAACCATTCGTAGCGCAGATCGCGCGCCGCCATTTGGATCGAAATTTTTTGTCCGGAAGCAAAATGTTTGGTATCAAAATGCTTTACATGGAAAGGGGCACCAACCCGAACTGCGAGATCTTTTACAAAAGTTTCGTCACCATCTGATTCTTGCCCCCTTAATCCGAAATTGGAATGGGCAATCCCAAAATTAAAACCTGCATCTTTAAACAGCCTGACCATGGCTATCGAATCTACTCCACCACTGACTGCCAGTAGGATACGGTCGGAATTGGCGAACAAACCCTCGACTTTGATGTATGTTTTGAAATCTTGTAACATATACACAAATGTACATTGTTTTTTATTTCAAAGCATACTTAAAAAAAAGAAATTTTATTGAAATAAAAGAAAACCAACTATGAATGGCCACCAATAATTATCCGCATAATTTTGAGGTTCAATACGAAAAAACGTACAATTTGCCATGGAAAAAACTTCCGCCAGAAACGTGTACCTCCTGTTGGGATGGGCGGATAAGCTTCGTCCTTATATCCTTTAACTAAATTTTTCTTTATCATTTTGTTGGTTGATTGTTATTGGTTACTGGTTATTGGTTAATGGTTATTGGTAATTGGTTAACGGTTATTGGTAATTGGTTAATGGTGATTGGTTATTGGTTATTGGTTAATGGGAATTTGTTAATGGTGATTGGTGAAAGGTGGTTGGTTAGCTTATTAAAAGTGATGATGCTGATTGGGTTTAGGAATCTTTTCGCTAAAAAGTTGAGGCGCTGACAATTTTATTCTGGATTTTCTATTCTCTTTCCATTCTTTCCCCTTCACTTTTCACTATTCAGGAATCATCCACCAAAAAGGCAGAGCCTTAGCTTTATAAATGAACATAAAATGAAGCACCAGTTTTATCCAATGTCCTGCCAATCCTGGCTCGCCCATGGTGTAGTTCAAATCGCGTCCCCATTTCGGATATTTTTCGTAATCAGGAAC
>CAIRHD010000290.1 GCA_903878265.1 uncultured Bacteroidales bacterium
TCGGTTACATCAATCGGTTTTAGTTCAAACTGCTCATTGTAAGGGTCGAGGTTGGGCTGCACAACCACAACATCTAATGGGTCCGGCTTTTCCGAGTAATGGTTATACATTACCAACGACAGTGCAATTGGAACAATAATCAAAACAAGGCCAGAAGCCATCCATATCCAAGTTTTCCTGTTTTCAGATTTTTGTATTATCTGTTCACGGACAAAAATGAAAATCAATAAGTTCACCAATAAAATCCAGAGCGAACCGCCGAAAATCCCCGTGTATTCGTACCATTGTATCAACGATGGATACGCAGCAAAACCATTCCCAAGATTGAGCCATGGGAAATTCAAATCCCATCGCAAGTGTATAAATTCGGCTGTGAGCATATACCCTATCAATGCAAGGTAGGCTGCCGAAGTAAATTTAATCCGCCGATGGGTTATATGAAACATATAGAATGCACCTCCAACTAGCGATGTGTTTACCAAAATAGTTGCTATGATGCCAATAGGAGTGGAAATGTATACCCACCAGGTCGTAAGTAAAACCCAGGTAGAAATAGACAGGGCAACGTAAGGAAGCATTGCGGAGGCATGGTTGTTTTCGCGATTTTTCCATTGCTCATATTCCACTACCAATAAAGGTATAAAACCAATAAACAGCAAAAAAGGGAAACCTCGCTCGGGCCATGCCGCTGCTAGCAATAATCCGGAGAGTAATGAAAGTAGCATTTTATATTTGCGTTTCATACAAGTTACAAATTGATGTGCAAAAGTAATGATTTGATTGTTGGGGAAATAGAAAATAGGGAATAGTGATTTTCACTGACAAATAATAAATAGCATTTGTAGGTTCTGGCGAAGCCTTTCAAACAAAAAGTGGCTGCCATTTCTAACAACCACTTACCCTAAGCTAACAAAACAAAATATAGTTTATGATAGCCCAATAGTTTCGCCATCACTGCTCGACCACTCATAATTGTATAATCCGTCGAGTAACCTTTTTTGTTTTTCTTCCGGTGAAAGTATATTGTATTTTTGTTTTTCTTCTTCTATTTTTCTTTGTTTTTCTTCTTCAACACGATGTATTTCAGCTAAATAAGTGTCTTCCATCCGTTTTTTTAAGTAGTCGTAAGCAACGGCAGGGAATAGTTCCAAAAGAAGTTCTTCTTTTTCGTTTAGTGCAAGTTTTACCCCACCATATTCCTCAAAAACAGGATTTTCCTGTTTTTTGTAAAATCTGGTAATGTAAGGTGTTTCAGCTTTCACGCCGGCAAGTTTAAACCTGAAATCAGGATCAACAGGTACAGGTGTGTGCCCGTAAACACCTTTTACAAGATTTACAAATTGTATGGATTTGGTGGTATAAATCGGGTTTCCGTTTGATTCGTCCAAAGCACAGTTAACAGCTTGTACACCAACAATCTGGCTGGTTGGTGTAACAAGTGGCGGACAACCTGATGCCAGCCTCACCAGCGGAATCAGTTCAAGTGCGCGGGGAAGGAGTTTCTCTAATTTAAGTGCTTTAAGTTGAGCAAGCATATTGGAATACATCCCGCCTGGAATTTCGGCTTCGCATATTTTTGCATCAGGATCCGGAAAGCCAAACCAACTTTCGATACGGTGGCAGACTTCCAATAAATCGTCTTCTTTATCCGCTTTTGCATAGGCAATCGCCATTTCTAGCATTTGGTCAATATCACGGGGTAATTTATCTGTGAGTATGTTAAATTCCTTGGGGGTAGGATACGTGTCGAAATCTTTCAGTTCGAGCCGTATGTTCCGCAAAATCTGATCTAACTGGATTACTGCATCAATATTTACACCAGTATCAATACCCATGCGGTCACAAAATAGTTGAATCAGTTCAAATGCAGGTGCAGCTGTACCTCCTGCAAAACTCATGAGCGAAGTGTCAACAATATCAGCACCGTTTACAATGGCCATCAGTGTGGAAGCAAGCCCATAACCAGGTGTGCAATGGGTATGGAAATCAATCGGTACAGAAACATGTTGCTTGATCATCCGCACCAGCATACCCGCACGCTGTGGCGTAATAAGCCCGGCCATATCTTTAATCGTGATAATGTCAGCACCCATATCCTGTAATTCAATAGCCTTTTTCAGGAAGTACTCTTTGGTGAATATCTTGGTGGGCAGCACTTTGGCATGTAACAATGCCTTCATTTTTTCGCGCGTAGAATATTTGGGGTCAACGGTGTAAACAAGGGTGCAATCGGCAATACCGCCATTTTCTTTTACAAATTTTATGGTTGACCGGATATTGTCAGTATCATTCAGTGCATCGAAAATCCGCATAATGGAAATTCCTGACTGTATTGCATTCCGGTTAAAACCACTGATTACATCATCAGGATATGGGCTATATCCGAAAAGGTTGCGCCCGCGCGACAAAGCTGTTAAAAGTGTAGAGTTACCCAAGGCTTGATTGATACTTTCGAGCCTTTCCCATGGGTTTTCATGCAAATAGCGCATAATCGAATCGGGAACAGCGCCACCCCAAACTTCCATAGCGTAAAAACCTGCATTTTTATAGGCAGGAAGGGTACGCTCGACCTGCTTTTGGTTCATACGGGTGGCGAATAACGATTGCTGTCCATCGCGCAGGGTAACATCGCGTATCAGAAGTTGTTTTTTCATGGTATTTTACTCTAAAATATATTCTCAATAATGGGCAAAACATACTCGTATCTATTTAGATTACAATATAATGCGAGTTTATTTGTTATTTGATTAACAAATGGCTTTGTTATTTGATTAACAATGCAAAATTATAAATTAACACATTCGGCAAAGCAAAATATAAAAATAATTATATTGCTGATTCTCCTCCCCAAAACAACAAATGAAGAAATGAAACTCAATTCCTATGCCAGTGTTAATAAATACTCTCAAAGTATTGTTTATCTGTACAATAACTTAGGTTTATTGCCACTTTAACTGAAAATACAGCAAGCGTTCGACTTAGGTCGCGGCAAAGTGTCTGTGGGTATTCGGTGTCACATTTTGTGGCAAAAAGAACTTTTCGGTGTGGACTCATCATACAATTGTTGACTTGTTCAAATGTTCATTTATTCTTTCACACATTTTCAAATTTTCTCATTTTCAAATTCCCTCATCACCCTCTCGCTAAATCCTGTAATGTTTCGCCTGCAACTCTATAAACCGTCCAATCTTCCAAAGCTTTCGCACCCAATCCCTTGTAGAAACAGATTGAAGGGTGGTTCCAGTCGAGACAAGCCCATTCCAAGCGGCCGCAATCCCTTTCTACAGCAAGTTTTGCAAGGTATTTCAACATGCATTTCCCAAAACCTTTTCCACGCATTTCAGGTTTTATGTATAAGTCTTCGAGGTAAATTCCGGCCTGGCCCAGAAAAGTGGAGTAATTGTGGAAAAACAAGGCAAAGCCTACAGGATTTCCGTCAAATTCGCCAATGATTACCTCTGCCATTTTTTGTTGGAACAAGGTCTTATGAAGTTTTTCTTCGGTTGCAACTACTTCGTGGCTAAGCTTTTCGTACTCACCAAGTCCTTTAATAAACTGATGGATAAGCTTAACATCACTTTCATTTGCAAAGCGGATAATAAATCCTGGTACTTGAGTATTTCCAGATTCAATCATTCTGTTTCAATTATTGGTTTTATCTTTTTTTTAAATCAATCCCCTCAATCCCCTCAATCCCCTCAATGCCCTCAATCTCATGAATCCCCCGAACAAAGTTAACAGATATTCCGTCAATACCTATCTTTGTGAAAATTTTCAATCTTATCATGGATCAACTTCCCCTAAAAGCCTGGCTTCCCATTACCCGCGACGAAATGCTGGCTCGTGGCTTGAGCGAAGTGGATGTAGTGATAGTTTCGGGCGATGCTTATGTGGATCATCCGGCATTTGGAACCGCTGTTATTGCGCGTGTTATCGAAAATGCAGGCTTCACGGTTGCCATAATCCCACAACCCAATTGGCAGGATGATTTGCGCGATTTCCGAAAATTTGGCAAACCCAGGTTGTGCTTTGCCGTAGCTGCCGGAAACATGGACAGCATGGTAAACCACTATACTGCCGGGAAGCGTTTGCGTTCTGACGATGCTTATACACCGGGTGGGAAAGCCGGTTTCCGACCCGATTATGCTACAGTGGTTTACACCCAGATATTGAAGAAAATCTATCCCGAGGTTACCGTTGTTATCGGTGGCATCGAAGCCAGTATGCGGAGGTTCGCACATTACGATTATTGGTCCGATACGCTCAAGCCATCCATTTTGATTGAAAGTGGTGCCGATATTCTTTTGTATGGAATGGCTGAAAAAGGGATTGTGGAAGTGCTAAACCGATTGAGCGAAAATCCTGAACCAAGCTTGCTAACCGATATCCCACAAACAGGATTTGTTGTTCCTGAAGCAGATTCGCACATGTTTGAGAATAAAGAAAAATCCATCATACTGCCTTCCTACTCAGCTTGTTTGAAGGATAAAAAGGCTTTTGGCGAATCCTTCAAGCACATTGAACAGGAAAGCAATAAAGCATCGGCTAAAGTGCTGATCCAACATTCAGGAGATAAGGCTGTAATCATCAATCCGCCATTCCCGCTGATGACTTCCAAGGAATTGGATGCAGTTTATGCCTTGCCTTTTACGCGCCTACCTCATCCGAAATACAAAAAACGCGGCACTGTGCCTGCCTACGAAATGATTCGCCACTCGGTAACCATGCACCGTGGTTGTTTTGGAGGTTGTGCTTTTTGTACACTTAGTGCCCATCAGGGGAAATTTATTTCGAGCCGTTCGGAGAAATCAATTTTGAAAGAGGTGGAAGCCATCACCAATATGCCCGATTTTGTTGGCCATGTTTCCGATTTGGGTGGCCCATCGGCAAATATGTACAAGATGCAAGGTTTCGATCTCGATATTTGTGAAAAGTGCAAACGTCCGTCTTGTATTTTTCCTTCCATTTGCAACAACCTTAATACCGATCACAAACCATTGACGGCACTTTACAAGAAAGCGGCAGCAATAAAAGGGATAAAAAAAATCTACATCGGAAGTGGAATCCGTTACGATATGCTTACCGCAAGAAGCGCTGAGGATGACAGACGCTTTGGCTTGACCGAATACACGCGAAACCTTGTGCAGCATCATGTTTCGGGCAGGTTGAAAGTGGCGCCCGAACATACCAGCGACCAGATTTTGAAAATCATGCGGAAGCCTTCGTTCAAACTGTTTCACCAGTTCAAGCAAACTTTTGATAAGCTAAATCAGCAGGAAGGACTTCGGCAACAGATAATCCCATATTTTATTTCGAGCCATCCTGGCAGCAAACTCAGCGATATGGCACATTTGGCCTGCGAAACACGCGATCTAGGATTTCAGTTGGAGCAAGTCCAGGATTTTACACCTACACCTCTCACACTGGCAAGTGCTATCTATTATTCCGGGATACATCCATATACCGGCGAGCAGGTTTTTACCGCCCGAAGCCGGCAGGAGAAGGAAGATCAGCGTAGGTTTTTCTTTTGGTACAAACCCGAAAACCGTCAATGGATCAGGCAAATCTTGGCCAAAATGGGCGAGCCTATTCTTGCAGACAGGTTGTTGGGAGGAAAAAGTAGGTGAAAAAGAAAAGTTGATCAAAATAGGGAACCTGTTTTATCCTGGAGAAATTTCAATATCAGGCATCCTTTTTTATACAATCTATTGGCTTGGGATAAACACAGATTTCAACTTGCTCAATACAGAATAATGAATTACTTTTGCAGCCTCTTAATGGCTTCGTAGTTCAACGGATAGAACGGAAGTTTCCTAAACTTTAGATACAGGTTCGATTCCTGTCGAGGCTACCCGGTACACACAAACATTAAAATATAATGTTTGTGTGTTTTGATTTTCAGGGGTTTATAATATTTTAGGTTTAACAATATTAAACAAAAATTCATATATTTGCCTCTTAATCTTCTACACATCTTCTACACTTTTTTTATCATAAACCCTTATGAATGCAGCACATTACAAAATAATACTCCGCGATTTACCAGCCAATAAAAGCGACAAAAAGGCAATTTATCTGTATTGCCTAATCAATGGAGTAAAAAAGTACTATTCACTCAAGTTATTTGTTGACCTCGCCCACTTCGATCCAGTCGCCCAGAGGGTAACAAAAAATTGCTCGGATCATATTACCATCAACATCAAAATAAAATCATTTCTCAACACGGCTGAAGGCTTGGTTAATGCAGCCGACAACCTTAAACAGAAAGCCAGTTTGATTGAACTGGATGAATTGCTTAGGACGGGAAATTACGACCGGCAAAGCTTCACCGAATTTATTAAAAAGGATATTGAGCAATTTAAAAGCAATTACAAATACAACACTATCAGGAAATATAAATCGGTGTTGGCAATACTCCAGGCATATAAGGGGAATATCCCTTTTATTGATGTGGGCCCGGTATTTTGGCGCAAATACGAACAATATCTAAAACGAAGGGAAAACAACCAAAACACTATACAGAAAGCCTTTGCCGTGCTGAATGTATTTTTAAACAGGGCGGTTGCATCGGAAGTAATTAAAACAAAATCACTTACTAACATAAAGGTTGCAAAAGGTGAAAGCCTTTTAAAATACCTAACTATTGATGAACTTGGATTGCTCGAAGCTTTGTATAAAACCAAGTTGTCAAAACAACATGAAAGGGCTTTGCGCTGCTTCCTATTTTGCTGCTATACCGGATTACGTTTTTCGGATATTAGGGCATTGAAATATAAAAATATCGAAAACAATTCACGCATAGTGATAAAGATGGAAAAGTCACCAAAAACCGTCCGGATCCCATTGAGCAATTTCGCCCTGGAGTTATTACCAGTGGTTGAAAACCCTTTGCCGGAAATGAATGTATTTCGGGTTTACACTAACCAGCCAATGAATAGGTATTTAAAACAAATTGCCCAAAATGCCGGGATAAAAAAGGATATCGGGTTTCACTATTCCCGCCATACGTTTGGCACATGCTCCATCGAAAAAGGGATTGATGTTTATACCGTAAAGGAAATAATGGGTCATAGCAACGTGGTAACAACGCAAATTTATGCTAAAGTAACCAGTACCCTTATTGATAAAGAAATGGAGAAATGGAACAAATAGCAGCTAAAACCCTTTAAAAAAGTTTATCCAGTTTTGGGATATGTAAACCAGCAAAATGCAAAACGCTTATTAATAAGTGGTTACAAATTTGATTAAGATTGAATTTTCCCGAATATTCGGGAAAATTCAATCTTTCTATAATTCATAACTATTAGTTAATGAAGTATATATAATTTGTTGGTATTTATGGAGCTTGCACCAACAACTTTCCTTTATGGGTTTGTGGGTATGATAAAAACGCTTTTAGGCGTAATTATAACCGGGTGCAATGGATAGAGCTTCTACCAATAACCATTTTTGAGCTTCCCCCAAATGGAGTAAACTCGTTTTCAAACCATTAAGCAAATAACGGGATTTCCCGTTTTTCCCGGTATCCAAAAAAGCCAGCGCAATCGTTTGCGGAAAATTGGGAACAATAAAAAAGCCGGTACCCAATCCTAAGTACCGGCATAGCTTCACAATGTAATTGAATTAAAATCCCCTATCAATCTTCAATACTTTGTAAAGCAAATACTGTATATTGATTTACATATTTGTTGCGTTTTCAATATATTTTTTATCACTTTGAATTTTCTCCAGGTCGAATAGTGACCAGTTGCCTTTAACCCCTTTTTGCCTCAACTCTTTTACTGCCAGTGCAAGGTCGGCAAGGATATTCATTTGAGCGGTATCCATAGTTGGGGCAATTTCAGCGGCTTTGCAACTTGTTGTGGCTTCGTTGGCAGGTGAACTAACATAGCCACCATTAGCATAGCCAGCAGTCCTTAATCCATAAACAGCAGGGTTTAAAGTTGGTAGGCTACCGTTTAACCTCGAATTTTCCAACACATCAAGGAACGGCCTAAGTTTGGGGTTTTTCACTCCAGAGGCCGGAATAACATATTCGTTGGCGTGAACTATGCCAGCAGGTTTTTGGTTGCTGCCACCGGCTAAGGTATAACCGCCGGTTGCAAATTCCGGCATTTTTTGTGAAGCTATTACTGCCACCTGGATACCGGCGGCAATACCGGCGGCAATTGCCAAAAATGGGGCTGCGGGACCACCGCTTCCAAGAGCGTTTAAAACGGCCAGTGCACCACTTACAACGGCTTGCACCAAGTCGGCGGCGTGTTGCGCCTTCCACGATTTTTTCTTTGCCTCTTTTTCTTTCTTGTCGTATTCGTCATTGATTGCTTGTATTTGCCCTTTGGTCAAACCTTCAACGTTCAACTTCGATTTCCGTTCGGTTTCATATTTCGATAATTCGGCGTTAAGCTCATCCTGGTTCCGTTGTTCGATAATTTGAAAAATACCGTCGCTTGCTTCCTGGGCCATTTGCATTATCAAATCTTTTTTGGCCTGTTCTTTCTGCTTCAATAATTCAAGCTCTGTTTCACCAGCGGCAAAGGCA
>CAIRHD010000291.1 GCA_903878265.1 uncultured Bacteroidales bacterium
ATATCGCCTACACCCAATTTTCTTGTTTTCCAACTTGGGTCGCTTAGGAGCGGCCGAACCGAAGTGGCATCTATAAAGAAGTTGCCGCCGTATAAATCGGTCAACACATTGGTGTGGGTGCCTTTATAATAGCGGAAGTCGATACCACCATAAAAATCAAGGTTCTTTCTTAGTTTGGTAGTGTATGTAGAAAGCAGACCATACCATTTATGTTGGTTCATGCTTTTCGACATAACCATTTTTGATCCTGTGAGGCTGGCTTTGTTGTAAGCGTAAACTCCGCCATAATCAAAAGTTCCATCGGCTGTACGAAAAGTAGTATTGGGAATACCCAATGTTGAGCCGTACCAATATCCGCGATCTGTAGATGTGAAGCCTTGTCCGCTTGTGCCATAACCATCGCCAATAGAAGCATAAATAACTGTTGAAAGGCTTGTGGTTGGGCTCATTGTCCAGAAGTGGTTCAATGAAATTTGTGGTTTATTATACACATTGAGCGACGAAACTTTGCGTTGCCCGTTCATGTCGAAACCGTAGGAAGCGTTGTACTTATAGCCTTCCTGTTGTTTCTGCCATTCCGAAATCAGCAATTTGTCGCCATTGTTCCGTTGGTTGTGCCATTGAGGCGCACCAAAAGCGGTAAATGAAAGCGAATGTGTAGCGTTAATCTTTTTCGAAACATTAACAAAATAGGAATAAGATTCAAATTCAGTTCCCTGAATATATCCATTTCCGGTTGTTTTTGCGCCCAATAGGGTGATTGCCCAATTTTTGTCGGTAAGTCCTGTGGATACCGAAAAACCAATTTTACTATACCCGTCGTTTGCAATTCCGTAAGAAATAGATCCTCCTCTTTTTGCATCCGTAGTGTTGGTAAGGATATTGATAGAACCGCCTAATGATGGAGCCGAAACTTTTGAAGCCCCCAATCCACGTTGAACCTGCATGGAACGGGTAACATCGCCCAAACCTGCCCAATTGGACCAGTAAACACCGCCCCATTCCATGTCGTTTACCGGAACTCCGTTTATCATAACAGCAGTATTGGAAGATTCGAATCCACGTAAGTTGATACGTGAGTCGCCATAACCACCACCTTGCTTGGTAGCGTAAACACCAGGCGTAGCCTTTAGTATTTCAGGAAATTCTTGCGTTCCAATTTTTTCTTCAATCATCTTTGGCTCCAATGTTGACATGGCAACCGGGGTTTTCCTACTAATTGCAACAGAGGCTAAAATGATTACTTCCTGCAAACCAACCTGGTTGACCGATAGTTGAACTGTGCCCAAATCTGATGTTTCCCCTTTTTTAATGGCAACGTCCATTTCAACAGGTGTGTAGCCAACATATTGGATAACAATAGTTTTAAGGCCAGTTGGTGCTTCAAACTTAAAGGCACCTTTGGCATCGGCTGAAGTTCCGGTTGTTGTACCTTTAATAAAAACAGAGGCTCCAATCAGGGATTCGTTGTTATTGGCATCAGTTACAACACCTTTTACATAGCCTTGCGCAAATAGGCCTATGTTGAACAACAAAAATGAAAGGGTAACAGCGATTTTTCGTAGCTTTTTTGTCATGATTATTAAATTTAATTTTAAAATTTACGTTTTAAATTTCGCTGTAAAAGTATGTTTTATTTTGCATCCAAGTATCATGAAATAAAAAAATAACAATTAGTTGAAATAGGGATAATAACCAGAAGTGGATTACTTTTGCACCGTTTTACTGACCATTTTAAGCTCATGGACTCAAAAGATTTTTTAATCCGTAATGCTACCATCGTTAACGAAGGGAGACAGTTTATTGGGTATGTGCTTGTAAGTGGGCAACTTATTAAAGCTATTGGCGAAGGGAATATAGAAACATCTGATGATTATGAAGTGATAGATGCAACTGGATTGCTTCTTTTGCCCGGTGTCATCGACTGCCATGTTCATTTTCGGGAACCTGGTGTTACTCATAAAGGTGATATTTATTCTGAAAGCTGTGCTGCTGTTGCTGGTGGTGTAACTTCGTTTTTCGAAATGCCAAATACACAACCTCAAACAGTTACCCTTGAACTTTTGGAACAAAAAATGGCTTTGGCTGCTGAAAAATCCATGGCAAATTACTCTTTTTTCCTTGGCGCAAGCAATACTAACATTAGCGAAATTGTGAACGCCGATCCTCACACAGTCTGCGGCGTGAAAGTTTTTTTTGGGGCTTCCACTGGCAATATGTTAGTTGACAATATTGGCTCTTTGGAGGAAATTTTCAAGCTTTCGCCCATTCCGGTAGCAGCGCATTGTGAGGACGAAACCATAATCAAGGCAAACAGCGACGCTATGAAGCTGAAATATGGCGACGATGTGCCGGTTGAAATGCATCCTATAATAAGGAATACAGAAGCTTGTTTTCGTTCAAGCGAACTGGCAATTTCTTTAGCCCGCAAATATAATACCCGCCTTCATATTACGCACCTCTCAACCGCCGCCGAGCTACAATTGTTGGACAATACAATTCCACTGGCCCAAAAACGCATCACAGCCGAAGTATGTACACATTATGTTTGGTTTTCTGACGAAGACTATGCCAGGCTTGGAACAAAATTGAAGGTAAATCCAGCAATAAAATCAGCTTCAGATAAAGAAGCGTTGATGCAAGGTTTGCTCGAAAACAAGGTGGATATAATATCTACCGATCATGCACCGCATCTAATCGAAGAGAAGTCAAACTCCTATTTTAAAGCTCCTTCGGGTACGCCGCTTGTTCAACATTCATTACTTGCCATGTTGCAAATGGTGGAGCAAGGTAAAATCGG
>CAIRHD010000292.1 GCA_903878265.1 uncultured Bacteroidales bacterium
TGTTGCTGAGTTGTCGCGAAATACCGAAAACCAAGTTTGCATTTGTTCCGCGAATCCCAATCATCTTCCCCCATTCCATCTCATGCCATCAAACACACCCTCGATAAAGAAAATCTGGAATATTTCCTGGCCAATTATGATTAGCCTGTTGGCACAGAACATTGTTAATGTTACCGATACAGCTTTCCTTGGCCATGTTGGGGCTGTTGAACTCGGTGCTTCGGCTATCGGCGGCCTGTTTTATATTACCTTGTTTATGGTTGCTTACGGTTTTACCACCGGTGTTCAAATATTGATTGCCCGCCGGAATGGCGAAAAAGACTATCCTGCAATCGGCTCTATTTTCGAAAATGGATTCTACTTTCTTGGCATTTCGTCCATTCTAATAACTACGCTCATTGTATTTTTTGGCCCGCAATTGTTGAAGCCTTTTATAGCTTCAACCGATGTGTTTAATGCCAGCACGGTGTTTTTGAAATACAGGATTTTTGGCTTGTTTTTCGCATCTTCGGCCTTGCTTTTCCGCAGTTTTTATACGGGTATCGCTTTCACTAAATATATCAGCATCAGCGCGGCCATTATGGCGGGGATAAATGTAATTCTGGCTTATGGACTAATATTCGGCAAATTGGGTTTTCCCGAAATGGGCATTGCTGGTGCAGGTCTGGCTTCGTCCATATCAGAAGTATGCGCCATGTTGTTCTTTTTTGCAATCACAGCCCGAAAAGCGCATCTTGCCAAATACAAGCTTTTTGCATTTGTAAAACCCGATTTCTCAATCATAAAAAGCACATTGGATGTCTCCCTTTATATTATGATACAGTTCGTTCTGTCCCATGCAGTTTGGTTTGGTTTTTTCCTGATGATCGAAAAAATGGGCGAAACATCGTTGGCAGTTTCCAACATTATCCGAAGTATTTATATGCTGCTTATGATACCTGCCTGGGCCATGAGTTCGGCCACAAGCAGCATTGTGAGCAATGCCATCGGGGAAGGTTTTTCTAGTCAAGTAATACCGATAATAAAGAAAGTGCTGATCCTGAGCATGGGAATTATGTTGGTGATTTCGGTATTGGCAGCATTTATACCGGGTTTTATGATTTCTATTTACACCAACGACAGCAACCTTCTCGAAAAGTCGGTGGCATCCTATTATATCATTCTTGGTGCGGTATTCCTTTTTTCGGCCACCATAGTGCTGTTTAATGGCGTGCTTGGCACCGGCAACACACGTACGGCACTTGCAATCGAAATATCCACCCTCAGCCTCTACCTGATATTTGCCTGGCTGTTGGCCGTAAAACTCCGGCAACCAATAGAAGTAGTGTGGTTATGCGAGTATTTATACAGTATTGCCATAGGCATCCTTTCCTGGATTTATCTGAAAAGAGGGAAATGGCAAGGGCGGGTTATTTGATGTTGGATGTTGGATGTGAGATGTCGGATGTGATAGAGTGGAGACAAGGAGAAGGGAGACACAATTTTGATAGTTTTAAAATCCGATAGTACTATTGTTCGCTTGTGGAAATGTTCGCTTGTTCAATTGTTCAATTGTTCAAATGTTCGCTTGTTCCATTGTTCTATTGTTCAAATGTTCTATTGTTCAAATGTTCGCTTGTTCCATTGTTCAATTGCTCAAATGTTCACTTGTTCGTTTTTTTACTTGTTCTACTTTTCACCATTTCCATCAATCGGACACCCCAAAATCATTAAAACGGCACTATCATTTTTCTTATTTGCAATAGTCCACTCAATGTTTTTCGACCATGAACCTATTTATTTTCTTCCAAATAAAAAGGGTGATAAATCAACGACCTATCACCCTTTTTTTTAAGTATGAACTACAAGAAAGTTTACGAATTATGGCATCTTTTTGCCAACAAATCCAGTTGCATTCCCATTTAAAAGCAGCAAATCGGCAGCGTTTATTGTTCCATCCCCATTTACATCATTTGCAACATATCCGGCAACAAAGTTTGCTGCATCATTATCAACAACAACCATGTCGCCTGAATCAACAATGCCATCTTGGTTTACATCGCCTGCATACATCCCGAATACTCCGCTACCCAGGTCTTTCATTGCACTGCCATAAGCTTGGGATGCGGAAGTGCTGAAGTTATAATCAATGGTGCTTCCGGTAAATGAAACTGCCGTAGCGCTCCATAGTTCAATACTGTTGCGGTGTTTTAAAACTACAAAGTAGGAACCGCTAACTTCTGCAGGAATAGTACTAATTGAAACTGTGCCGTTTATATTCAAGTCAATACTACTATAAGTATAAGCGGTGGCAAAAGGGGCAGTAGCGTTATGAAGTTCAACCGTAACCTGATCGGCAATGCCATCTGCGAATTGAGGAGCACCGCTTTTTTGTGCTTGGTTCATTTTGCCTGTACCTGTGTTGTAGAGACCTTCGAGATAAGCGGTGAGGTTGAGGGTTTTGGTGGCAGGTACAGAGGCAGTTGCGTTTATAACAATATTATCAAGTCTGTTGTTACCTGATGCATTTGCAGCACCGGTAAATGTTACGCGCAAATACACATTCGCAGCCTGATCCACTTCATTAATACTGCTTAGGTCCAACGTCCTTAAAATAAAAGAAGTTGTAACATTAGCAGTATTTGTTCCAAAATCGGTATAAACAATATTATCTGTACTCCACGCCCATTGATGTGTTGTAAAACCTGTAGATGTGCCTCTTGTAGCAAAGGTCAGTATCGGATTTTGAAAATTTGTCATCGAAAACTTCAAAATCATACTCTTACCATTGGACGAATTAGCAGTGCCTCCAACCGGACAGTACGACATTCCAGCGAAAATTGCTGCTCCTTGCCTTGGATCATTTGTTGTTGTGCCTCCGAATGCATTCAATTCTGTGGCTTGCAACCAGCCTGAAGAACCATTGGTGCCATCAGCATAAAGCATTGCGGTCGCTGATTGTGTACCAATATTAGCAGCAACAGATGTTGGTGTATTTGGAGCAGCGGAAGTAGCATCAAATGTCCATGCGGCAAGCGGCAGAGCATAAGCCTGCGTAGAAATTGTCGCCGAAGGTGCAGGCATAGTTTTATAATTAATATCTGTACCTGAATTTGTATAAGAATAAATCTTAAAGAAATATGGAGTACCAGCATCGAGGTTTGTCCAGGTATAGGTTTGCACACCATGAAGAACATGAACTGATCCACTTCCGTCAGATAGTAAAGCATCATCTGCAGGATCATTTCCATCAATTGGATCAATAAATGTTCCTGTAGTGTTTGCTAAAATCAGGAATCCTGTTGCTGGTTGAGTTCCATCATTATCGGTCCAGTTGCTAATGATTGAAGAATAATTAGACGAACTTGCACTAAAATTTGCTGCAGGATTGGTTGGTTCGGGAGCTAAAACTGTTCCACTACACGTAACATTCACTGCAGTTATAACACCACCGCCTGTAACACCAATAAGTTCACCATTATAGTTCCCGATAGCCAAACCAGCTTTAAGACGCAAATAAACAGGTGTTGCTGATAATGTTGCTGATGAGAAAGCAATTGAAGCAGTAGCCCCAAAATTGATATTATTACTCGAAACTTCGTAATTTGATGTACCTGCATCTACCGTTAAATTGCCAGGCGCACCAGTTAGGTTCGAACCAGTCAAATCAAAACTTTGTGAAACAGATGGACCATTGCCGAAAACATAATTCAAGCCCGATTTCAAAGCTGGTGTAGCAAAAAGAGCCGCAGTAGCAGGGATATAATTCGTAAAATCAGCAGAACTGCGAGGGATAAGTAATGGGATAGTTGCTGAATAAGAAGTATTCACTAAAATAACGCCAGTCATGTCTTGTGCTACAGCAGGAATTGCCGTATTGAGATAATTCAAATCGGAGTAAGCAGTACGCATTAACCCTGAACCACTGGGGTCTGTTAATGGATAATTTGTACCGTTTGTCGCATAAAGAAAATTACCAGTTCCTGTGATAGTGGTATTTATTACTTTTACAAGTTTAGCCTGGTCATTAACTGTGAGGCTTGCAAGTGTAGTCACAACAGGTGTAACAATATTACCAGTGCTAAAGGCTGTTCCTGGATCGCTGTATGGAATCAACTCCAACATTCCATTAAATAGGGAAAGTGTACAATAAATATTCTTAATACCATCACCAACGGCATAAGAAGTTGTAATTATTGCACTTCCATCGTAAATAACTATTGCCCCAGATGCGTCTTGAATATATTTGACCTTGCCTGCAGTTGATTGATATGTCAAAACAGCCTCACCTGTTAACTTGTAAAATCCAGTTATTGACGCAGATCTTAAAGCGGCAACGTTAGAAACCAGAGTAGGGAATGTATAAATAGCCGTAGCAATTGAACTTGGATCATAACCACCTGCATAAGCCTTAGCTTTTATTGTAGTGGTTGACGAAACTGAAATAGGAGTTGAATAAAGGAGACTTGGAATATTTGTTGGATCTGACCCATCAGTGGTATAATATATAGTTGCTCCAGATGTTGTTGTTGAAATACTTACTGTTTGAGTTGAAATTACATTGCCAGGTATTGCTGAAAAGGTTGGTGTTGCAACAATTGGATTCCCCCCTTGGGCAGTACATGCAGTAGCCCAAGTTGTTCCTATACGAATACCATCTACTATTATTTTTTGGGCGGCATTGAATTGCCTCATTCCTATTGTTCCAATTGTTGTAACAGTTTCACTATAAGTTGCATTTGCAGTTGTAGGTTCAGTTGCAGAAAATGAATTCAAAACAAATAAACTTGATAATCCCGCAGCAAAGTCATACTTTAACACTAATAAAGTTGGAACTCCTACTGTAATCGGTGTAGATGCGGATGTTCCAATGCCAACTTGATTCCCTGTTGCATTTACCCACACCCTGTTTGTTAATATTGTTGTCATAGTCGCTGGACCAAAAGACAGAAAATAGCCTGAACTATTTGTACTTTGTGTTTGAATAACAAATGCTGCATAAACAGTGCCTGATGTCTGAGGAAGAAATGGTTTATTAATATCTTGACCATTATTGTCAACATTAGCAGCTCCCCCTATTCCACTGCCTGCATAACCAGCAAATGAAAGTCCATTAGTTACATCAATATTTTGTGTTCCGTTTCCACTATGTGCCAACCACCCAGTTATAGGATCAGCCGTTGTTGTTGAAGTTAAAACTGACCCTACAGTATAGTTGAAATCTTCAACTAAGAGTTGCCCCCATCCCACCTGATAGGAACCAAAAAATAAAATTGCCGCTGTAAAAAGCGTAATCAGTGTAGATTTTTTCATAATGATTTTGTTTTAAGTTTAGATTTATTGACTTGTTTTAAGTTTTTTTTTGCCATTTATATTAAGATAACCCAATGAATCAGCCACTGTTAACTCAATGATTCATTTATTGCAACCTGCATGATAGAAAGCCCAAAGATATAAAAAAATATATTCAGTCAATGTTGCTAATAATTTGATAATAAAAGTTGTTTTGAAAATTAATAATTGTAATTATCAGGTATTTCTTACTCACAAAAAAAAGCCATCAAAAATTAATTCCACTAATGAGAAACCTACCTACGGACTTGTAGCCTTCTGAATTTGAGGCACTAAACCATCGGTCTTATAATTAGCAGCAGCACCATTGCCACTATATCCGAACAGTTTAAAATAATACATGGTATTTGGAACCAGGTTTTTAAATATTGTGGTTTGTTGTCCGTATTGAATATTTTGGTCATAAAAACTGTCTGGATACGAAAAGCCATCAATGGGAGTCTGGATAGCTGAAAAACTAATCGCACTCATCCTCACGAGATAGCCTGTAGGAATAACAGCACCAGTTGCATCAGTCCATTGCAGTTGAATGTTGTGAACAGAGAAATTGGATGCGGAATTGGTAGGTTCCGGTAAAAGTGGATTAGTAATAATACCACTGCAACTAACGTTTATTGAAGTAGCGCCCCCACCAGTTACCGATAGGATTTCGTTATTGTAATTTCCTGATGCAAGTCCTGTTTTTAATCTCACAAAGATTGTAGTATTAGCAAGTGTTGCTGCACTGTAAGGTATGGTTGTTGAACCGCCAAAGTTCAGATTATTGGAAGAAACCTCATAATCTAATGATCCTGCGACAGTAATATTCCCACTTGCCGGATACAATGCTGTTCCAGAAAGGGTAAAAGACTGAGAGGATGAAGGGCCAGAACCGACGCTATAGGTAAAATTACTTAAACTAACAGGTGCAGCCACAAGTGTAGGAACAGCAACAACGCCCCATACCGAACCCACATATTCCGGATGGTCAATAAATGGGTTCCTGTTATGTTGAAAACTTGTGTAAATAGTATTGTTGCGGTCAATTTCTTTTTGGCTTACCGGATCGGCGGCGTTCCAGGCCAACAATAAATCTATAAACCACTGATCGTAACATGGATGGGTTGTGCCGTTTAGAACTTCGTCGGCGCCTATATTGTTTTGCCAGCTCACAATCACGTTTTCGTAGCGTGTGGCCATATAAAAGTAACTTCGGGCAAAATCGCCTTTATACTCGTTGATAGGTTCAAAAACTATACTTGTATAGCCCGTTGAAACAGAATTGCCGAGTTTGGTGCCGTTTTGCGAAGTGTAGCTTGCGGTGCCTACGTTTCCGAAAGGATAATTGCCGCGCATCCCATTAACCTTGCCATCGGTAGGATAAATATGGAAAAGATCGGAAACCATGGGGGAATTGCTGCCAAACCAACTTTGCGGGAAACTGTGCTCGCGGTTATAGCAGTCGCATTCAATACTATAGTTCCCACATTGATCTGATCCAAAAGTAAAAGAGCAATTGGAATACATATCCCAAACATTCCCATCCAGCTTATCGTCAGTGGTTTGGAAAGCAGTCCAAAGAGCATTGTAACTTATTGAGATATGGCCTTTTATGATATTATACAAAGCTGTTTTGAGCGGCGCGCCAGTAAGCCCGTTTGCATTATTATAATAACCTGCCGGAATTTGCGCTTTCGCAACAAAACACAGCAACATTAGTGGCAGTAAAAATATTTTGAGTCTCATTGTTCTGATTGTATGCTTATTATCAAAAACAATTTGGTTTTTGCGATAAACAAAACAAGCCTCAAAAATACTATTTTACTTTTAATATACAATAGCCGATTGGTTGGGACTGCAACTCAATCTAATCTTTGTAAGCTTTCGCCACAAGCATTGCAAGGAAAAAGAAGGAGCCAAGCAGTATAAAATTGTAGGCTGGAAAGAAATAATTGGACCATAAATGGCCAAACAGAACACCGCCAGCAAGATAAGCGATTATTCCGATGAGCATCAATAAAATTCCGATGGAGCCGGTAAACCAGGCAGCGATTTGTAAAGGGTTTTTCATATTGAGGTTTTTTTATAATACAAAGATACACTTTTAGGCTTGGAAAATGTTGTGGCACACAAAAAATCCCCAATCCGCATACAATCTTGATAAACAAAACCACTTTTACTACTTTTGCTGTATGGATAGTTGGATCAAACTTATTATAAACCACCTGCAAAAAACCTGGGTTATATGGCTGCTAATCTCGGGCTTGACCATACTGATATATTCCGAAACGCTATCATATAGTATGCTTTACAATTTCGACGACGATGCTTACTTTTCGGATAATCGAATCAACGAATTGAATGGCCCGCATGTAGAAGCGTATTTTGCCGATTATTTCTTGGGCATGTACCAGCCTTTACCCGTATTGAGTTTTGCCGTTGTTAATCAATTGTTTCCTGGTTCCGTGCAGGCACAGCGCGTTCTGAACTTATCGCTCCATTTACTAAACATCCTATTGGTTTTGTTGGTGGCGAAAAAACTTACCGGCAATATGTATGTCGGGGCATTTACAGCGTTGTTTTTCGCCATACATCCCATGCACGTTGAATCAGTATCCTGGATTTCGACACGCAGCAACCTAATGTTTTCGGCATTTTATCTTGGTTCTGTTATTGCTTTCCTCAACTTTAACGGAAATCGGAATGCGTTAAAATGGGCTATTTTACTCTCATGTTTCACTTTTGCACTTTTCAGCAAAGTAACAGCGGTAACATTTCCTGGCATACTTTTGTTGATCCACTGGTATCAAGGTGGGAAATTCAAAACTAGCACTTTATTCCAATTTTTGCCACTATTTATACTTTCCGGGGTTTTTATGTGGATAGGAATTCAGGCATCAACGGCATTCGGGCATATAAGCGAAATGGGCCAAAGCTATACTTTTCTCCAAAGGTTTATACTATTCTTCCACGCACTTTGGCTTTACCTGTACAAATTCTTTATCCCTGTAAACCAATCGGTAATTTATCTCTTTCCATTTCTGGAAAACGGCGGGCTACCATTGGCCTACTATGTTACGGCAGCGATGGCTTTGGTTATTTGCGGAATTGTATTTTATACCGGCCTTAAATTGCGCAATCAGCAAGCAGGAAAAGCCGTAATTTTCGGATTCCTGTTTTTTTTGATAACCATAAGCGTTGCGATGCCACTCAAATGGTCGCGGACCATAATAATTGCCGAACGCTATACTTATTTACCTTATATTGGGCTTAGTATGTGCGTTTTGCTCCTACTTTTCGGTTTAACCGCCCAACACAAAAAACAAAGGTTGATACTCACCTCCTTATTGTTGCTTATCGCATTTTTATTTTCGGCACAATCTTTTCGACGGAACAAAGTTTGGGAAAGCCCAATCACCCTTTTCACCGATGTGGTTGATAAAAATATAGGGAAAGCCGAAACTTCAATGGCTTTCTACAATCGTGGCAACGAATATTTAAGGTTGAAAAATGCCAGTTTGGCCATTTCGGATTATTCGTCTGCAATAAAACTATATCCTTCCTACCACGAAGCATACTACAATCGGGGATTGGTGTATTACCTTACCGGCGACAACGCAACAGCTATCGAAGATTTTACGCGAACTATCGCGATTAAAAACAATTTTGTTGATGCATATATCAACCGTGGCGCAGCTTACCGGAATACTGGTTTTTTTGAATTGGCGCTAACCGATTTGGACAAGGCAATTATGTTACGTCCAAGTGAATTAGCTTATCTGAGCCGTGGCATTTTATATTACTCCAACTTCAACCAGCCAGACAAGGCTTGTTCCGATTGGACTTTGGCGGCAAATATGGGTTCGGTACAGGCAAAAGGATTATTGAAACAGTACTGTTTTGGGCAATAATTAACATTAAAATCGGCCAAAACTTCAATAAACATATAGCTTTTTATATCTTTGCCAACTGAAACCGCCTCCATGCTTTTAAGCGAAATCAAATTTCTGGTACTCAAGGATATCAAGCTGGAATTCAAGCAGCGGTATGCCATCAATGGCATATTGCTCTATGTAGTTTCAACCATTTTCGTGAGTTATCTTTCGTTCGCAAGAATCATTGATTCAGCTACTTGGAACAGCCTGTTTTGGATTATCATGCTATTTGCAGCGGTGAATGCAGTTTCAAAAAGTTTCGTACAGGAAAGCACTTCAAGGCAATTGTATTATTACACAGTGGCCAGTCCACAGGCTATTATACTGTCGAAAATGCTCTACAACTTTATGTTGATGGGAGTTCTTTCGCTACTTTGCTTGTTGGTTTTCACTTCACTAATGGGCGAATTTGTGGTAAATTATCCATTGTTTATCAGTGCGTTGTTGCTTGGCAGTTTTGGCTTTGCATCGGCACTCACCATGATTGCTGCCATTGCATCACGAACCAACAACAACTTTGCCTTGATGGCCATTTTGAGTTTTCCTGTGGTGATGCCGCTGTTGCTTACGCTCATGAAAGTTTCATCAGCCGCTTTAAGCGTTGGCACCATGGCCGGAAATATCAAATACTTGGCCGCTTTGCTCATGCTTAATGTAATTGTAATTGCACTGTCGTATGTACTATTCCCTTATTTATGGCGCGATTAGTATCATCCGATTGCTTTGTTGGTAACAACATTTTTTCAAATTATTGAAAACAAGAATTTAAATTTTAACTGAAAGAATAAATGGAAGGATTTATAAAAAAAAATTGGTGGAAACTGCTTGGCGTTGCCTTCATTTTATACAGTATCATCGCTGGATTTTTGATCGAAGTCCCTGATTTGCCAATCATCAGGCAATCGATACGGAATTTGTTTTTCCATGTTGTGATGTGGTTTTCCATGATGGTGATGTTTGGCACTTCGCTGGTGCGCAGCCTTCGGTATCTGTCAACTTTCGACATAAAACATGATGTTTACGCTATACAATCGGTAAATGTCGGGTTGTTTTTCGGAATGATTGGAATTGTTACCGGTATGGAATGGGCCAATTTTACATGGGGAACACCCTGGACCAACGATCCTCAACTTAATGGTGCGGCTATAACCATACTGGCTTATTTCGCATACCTGGTTTTGAGGCGATCCATCGATGAGGAAAACAAAAGGGCAAGGATTGCAGCCGTTTACAATGTTTTTGCTTTCGTTATGCTCATCGTTTTTATTGGCATACTCCCAAAACTTTCCGATGGCTCCCTTCATCCCGGCAAAGGTGGAAGCCCTATGACCGTTACCAATTTAGATTTTACCATGCGCCTCGTGTTTTATCCTGCAATTGCTGGTTGGATAATTGTAGGTTATTGGCTAACAGGCATTAGGGTGAAAATGGATACCATAAGGCAACACCTCGATAACCCAGAATAATTTGCGGCTGAATTATTCATCAAGCGGATCAGAAACATTCAACCGAATCCTTTGTTTAATTAATACCTTATCAAAATGGAAGAAACTAAAATTTTTGTCGTCATTACTGTTCTCTCAACGGTGCTTTTGGGTTTGGCCGGATTTCTTTTCTGGCTTGATAGAAGGGTAACAAAAATGGAAAAAGAAATCAAAAACAATAAAAATTAGACATGAAGAAAACGCATATTTTAGTACTAGTATTTGTTGTTGCTGCCATTGGTGTGATAATAAGTTTGTTCGCCAACACAAGTACTTACACCGACTTTGGTGCCGCTATCGAAAATCCTGGAAAGGAATTTCATGTAATTGGCAAGTTGGTGAAGGGCAAACCAATAGTTTACGACACAAAAGTTGATGCCAACAAGTTTACGTTTTACATGACCGACCAAAAAGGCATGGAGCGGCAGGTAACTTACAAAGGAGCTAAACCACAGGACTTTGACAAATCGGAACAAGTGGTTGTAATTGGCAAGATGGAAAACAATGCTTTTGTAGCCAGCAGTTTATTGCTAAAATGCCCATCGAAGTACAACGATGAAAAAAAGCCGGATTCATTTGGAAATAAAAGTTTCGAGGATACAGAGAAAACCGGAAGCAAATAGAAAAACTGGAAACATAAAAAAAAGAGAAGGGTCGAAAAGCCTTCTCTCTTTTTTTATGGGAATACAGAAATATTTTTGCTACTCAGGAGATAAAATTTATGGTTTGGATTCATTTTTCCTTGTGCTTATTTTAGGATGGCAAAGCGGCATTTTTACTTAGCATTGCCCTAAAAGCCTACAGCCTAACAGCCTAACCACCTAACAGCCTAACCACCTAACAGCCTAAAAAACAACCGCCAACACCAGCAAAAAGTACAACTTTCCCATTAACGTTTTAGTATTCAAATAGAATTCTCAAATCATCAAAGTAAATTGGTTTTTTGCTTTGATTCCAAGGGAAAATCCTTATTTCCTGATTCTCGTTTAGGGGTTTGTCGAAGTAAAAACTTGTAGAAAACTCAACCCATTTTCCTGTTTCCTTAATATTTTCGGCCAAAGGATAGGTTTTCCAATCGTATTGTTGGTTGTTTTCGCTGATGTTAAGGATTATACCAAGGTTTGGGGCTGCAACCGTGCTATAAACCCAACCACTCACAACCACTCTTTTGGGGAGGACAGAATTAATGTTCTTTAAAATTTCCTGGTAAGCATACCCGTATTCGGAAGTCTCATTGGTAACGCATACAAAATCACCCGAATGGGCTGCGGGGCTTTTCATCGCAATTACCGTTTTTTCATTTATCCATGAAGGGATAACCGCGGTGGCATTTTCCATGTCGTTGGTAATCTCGATGGTTTTCTGCTTGGAATCGGCATTTGCAGTTTCGGTTTTGCGTGTCGAGCTTGAGCATCCGTAAAGCAGAACTCCTGCAAATGCAGACAATAATAAACTTTTCATGTGAAATTTTACTTTAGGTTAAGGTTATCTTCATAATCTGCGGCAAAATTAGTGTTTTTTCGCTTAGTACTGGTAGTTGGTTTTTTAGGTAAATTGGCCTATTTTTGTAAAAATATTTATAAAACCCAACACAAATGGATGCAGCTAAAGTATTGGAATTCCTTGTCAACCTAAAGTTGAACAACAACCGCGAATGGTTCCAGGACAATAAAAAATGGTATGATGATTCAAAAAAGGAAGTCGAGAGCTTTGTTTCTGAGATGATCACAACCATATCGGCCATTGATCCATCGCTCAAAACACCAGCAATGAAAGACTGTATGTTCCGCATTTTCAGGGATGTGCGTTTTGGTGCCGACAAATCGCCCTACAAGACCAATTTCGGGGGTTTTATTGCGCAAGGCGGACGAAAAAGCAGTTACCCAGGTTATTATTTCCATTTCGAACCTAATGGCGAAAGCATGCTTGCCGGCGGTGTCTATCAACCTCAGCCCGAAACTTTGAAATTATTGCGGAACGAAGTGTATTACCATAGCCCCGAATTGAAGGCTATATTGGAAAAGCCCTCGTTTATGGAAAAATTTGGCCAATTAGGCGATTTCGATAAAATGAAAAAAGCCCCAAAAGATTTTCCGGCAGATTTCTCTGATACCGATTTGTTAAAATACCGTTCATACATCGTATTGCAGCAGATTCCTGATAAAATGGTGGTTTCAAGCGAATATCAAGACCATGTTTTGGGTTTGGTGATGGAACTTCAGCCGTTTATGCGTTTTTTGAATAGGGCGATTAGCAATGGTTAGGAAGTTCTAATCCGATTTTCTGTGGCTGTAAGGTGAATTGCTGTTAGGTAAATTGTTAGCTTGTTTTTCTATGAAACGATCATTGGAATTATGATATTTCGCAGAAAATATTTTTCGAACGGTGAAACAATAGGATAATTGCCTTCTTAGAAAAGTCGAAAAAGATACCTTTGAGCATTTGAATAAAAAGCAAACATAGTAACAAAAAAAGACTTGAAGAAGTAAACTTAAATTTTAAAAACAAAAACCATGAACTCACGATTTGATTTTCCACGCTACACCTACAACGATTATAAAAACTGGAAAGAAGACTGGGAACTGATTGATGGGTTTCCGTTGCAGGCATCCCCCTCTGCAACGGTGAAACATAATAAAGTACAAGGCAGTCTGTTTTTCCAATCAAGACTGTCGATGAATAAAAGCCGATCGGGCTGCAACTGCGAAATATATACGGAACTGGATTGGAAAATCAGCCAGGAGACTGTGGTTAGGCCAGATTTAATGATAGTTTGTGGAAAAAGCTTGACCGATTATCTGGAATTTCCACCTGTATTGGTAACCGAAATAATTTCTCCTTCTTCTGTTAAGCAGGACAGGGTTATAAAATTCGAACTCTACCGCGAACAAGGCGTAAAATACTATATTATGGCCGATTATACCAAGCAAACCATCGAAGTGTTCGAGTTGATTGACAACTTTTACAAGCAAGTGGAAAGGAATACATTTTTAATAGATAAAGACTGTGAAATAGAACTCGATTTTGAGGAAATCTGGAAATAAGCCAATTACGGTTTCTATAATTACCCTCAACAACAAAGAGCAACATTATAATTCAAGAAACGGGCAGGCAACAGGCCAACAGTTGAATGCCAAAGGTCACCTATTTGAATTCAATTGCCTGTTTACCGAACAAAGTGCCATCATACCACGTACCGAAAGCCGTGATTCCCGCAACTTACGGATTCTCATTTCAGGTCTTCAGTTTGAGTGAAATCCTGTACCTAACAAAAAAAAGCCGGATTTCTCCGGCTCTTAATCAAATAATTGAGTGTTTATTTTTTGATGATAACCTTTTTAACAATGCTGTTGGCTTTGTTTCGCAGGGCCACCATATACACTCCCGAAGGAGCATCTAATACCACATGCGTGGTAAATGTACCGTTGGTGCTAACATTTTCCTGTTTCCAAATCGAAGTGCCAAGGCTGTTGTAAATGTTGATATCGTAAACCTCATTTTTCAAGGTTTCAATATTCAAGTTGAATTCGCCATTGTTGGGATTTGGGAAAATTTCGATAGTGCGGTCAGCCTTTTCAACTTCAATTCCAACTGGGTGTACAACAATAACATTGGATACTGACGAACTACAACCACTTAAAGTTACCACATCGGAGTAGCTGCCTGTGTAAACGGCTACATGTTTTTTACCTGTAGCACCTGCAATGATTGCTCCGTTCAAATACCACTGATTTCCTGTGTTAGCACTGCTAATCAAGGTATCAGCATGTTGGGTAATAACCGGAGAAACTGGTATTGGATTTACAACAAGGGTGAAATTAGGAGAACTTGCACCCAATCCACAATTGTTGCTACCGCTAACCTTTATTACGCCCGATGAAGCGGTATTAGAGAAACTAACCCTGATTGTCCTTGTATTATCACCCGACACAATGGTAGCACCTGCAGGCAGAGTCCAAACATAAGTATCAGCAAGAGCGATAGGAGCAACTGTGTACATCATTTCGGTAGCTCCTGCGCATACAGGTGAAGTCCCCAAAATAACCCCGGCAGTAGCAGGTTTCGGATTCACTAAAACTGCATAAACCGTTGGCGTAATAGCTGGGCATCCAAAACTATTTGAATAACTTACACTTACAGTTTCGCTGCCTGCAGTGTTCCAGTTTACTGTAATTGCATTGGTTCCGGCACCCGAAACAATAGTTCCGCCGCTCGAAACTGTCCATACATAACCCGAGTAGTTTCCCTGACATGTGTAAGCTACTGCCGTTGAACCTTGGCAAACCTGGCTTAAGCCAGAAACGATTGGAACCGGTGCCGAGTTAACAGTAACATTTAAGCTTGTTGGCGTTACAGCCGAACAACCCAAAGCATTATCGTAGTTCACCGTAATTGTACGCAATCCGGCTGATGCCCAATTAACAGTTACCTGATTTGTGTTTTGACCTGAAGTAATAACCCCATCATAAGAAACTGTCCATGCATAATTGCTGAAACCAGGTTGGGTTGTATATACTACGCCCGTTGACCCGGCGCATAAGGTTGTTGTTCCTGAGAGTGTTGGAGTAGGTGTTGGGTTTACCGTAACATTGAAAACACTTGGGCTTACAGCGCTGCAACCTTCCACATTGGTATAGTTTACATTAACAGTCTTGGCACCTAAAGTGCTCCATGTAACGGTTACAGCATTTGTGCTAGCACCTGCGGTAATGGTTCCGCCTGCCGAAACAGACCAGTTATAAGCGGTCATTCCTGGTTGGGTTGTGTAAACATTGGTGCTAAAACCAAGGCAAGCATTTGCAGGGCCGGAAATAGTAGGAACTGGTAACGAAACCACATTAACAGCAATTACACTTGGTGTGGTAGCAGCACATCCTGCGGCAGATGTATAACTTAGTGTAAGGGTTTGTGCGCCAACGGTATTCCAATTTACATGGATAGTATTTGTGCCAGCACCACTTGTGATGGTACCACCTGCTGAGATAGCCCAACTATAGGCCGACATGCCAGATTGAGTTTGGTAAATAACTCCTGTTGTGCCAACACATACTCCAACTGGACCTGCAGTTAACGAAGGGGTTGGTAATGGGTTAACCGTAACAGCCAGGTTTGAAGCAGAGCCTGCACCACATGAGTTGGAACCAGAAACCGTAACATTTCCTGATACTGCCGAAGCACTGAAATTAACGGTAATCGAATTTGTGCCACTACCTGTTGCTATGGTTGCCCCAGTTGGGAGTGTCCATAAATAGGTTGTTGCGTTGGTTATCGCCGGTACACTGTATGCTACTGCATTGGCTCCCTGGCAAACGCTTGCATTCCCCACAATTGTTCCAGCAGCAACAGGTATGTTGCAACCTGTTGTAAAGCTCATATCGTTTCCGTTAGAAGTGCCCCCAACATTTACGCCTTTGATCCTGTAATGGTATGTGGTAACGAGCGCAAGACCTGTGAGGTTGGCAGAAACCGGTGTAACTATGCTTCCTGTAACAGTGGCGGGTGTACCGGCAACTGTTGTTCCGTAGGAAGTGGTTAGCCCGTATTCGAAACTTGCGGCAGTGGATTGGCCGTTGGCATTAACCGTTCCCTGAAGTGTAGCAGTAGTGGGTCCCATTCCAGTGGCGGAAAGGGTAACCACTGTCGGAGGAGCAGCCAACGTGGTGAAAGTTAGGTCGGCACCATAAAATTTGAACAGGCCTATTGTTCCAACAGCCCTGAAATGGTATGTTGTCGAAGGAAGAAGTCCTGTAAGATTGCTTAAAGCGTTGGTTACAATTGTCCCAGAAATGGTAGCTGGTGTGCCTGCAACTGAGGTTCCATAAGCAGTAGTGAGGCCATATTCGAAAGAAACGCCTACCGTATTGCTGCTAGCCATAACGCTTCCGTTTATTGTTGCCGCACTGGCTGTTATCGAGCTGGCTGCAAGTGTGGTAATTACAGGAAGGGTGAAATTAGGCGCTACTTGCGCTTCAATTCCGTACCTCAGGTTAAAAGTTGTGGGTAATACAGCTAAGCCGACTCCAGTTAGGTCAGCAGTATAAAATGTGTTGTCCCTTTGTGGCGTTTCGGGGAAAGTTCCCATCGGATAATATTGGACGGTTCCCGCAGTTTGGGCAAGGCCGATATAAAAAACCTCATCGGTAAATACGGGTGGTGTGGGGAAGGTAAAGTTTTTGTTGATTCCAATATCACCTGCCAGAATTGTGTAAGCAGCCGACTGGGCAACAACAGCTCCGGTACTGTTAAGGACTACCGCAGAAATAGAGTTTCCGGTGTTTGTTGCGGAATTGCCAATAACCAAATTAGCTCCGGTAACTTTTCCCTGTCCATTCATTGAAAACTTTGATGCAAAAATCCCTGTCCCAGGATAAGTAAACCCAAAACCACCGGAATTAGTAGTAGCATAGTTATAAGAATAGGTGTTACTGTTTACACTACATGGTGTAGTCAACGTATTGTTGGAAGTCCAGTTTTCACCTGCTAATGCGGAAGTGGCTGCTGTGATATTAACTTCTTCCTGAATGGTAGGATTCCATCCAGTGAAATTGATTATCGATGCTGTACCTGCTGCCAATGCTGTTACTGTTTGTGTTGAGGTATATCTTACAAAAGTGTTTGTGGCATCCTTCACGGTAATAGTAACATCAAAAGTGGAAGGTGCAGCCGAAACATTGATTACCCGTACTCCAATTGGGGTTGGTGCTCCATAAGGTATAGGATTTCTGGCAAGGGTGTAAACATTGGTTAGCCCAATAATATCGGTATAAAAACTATTTCCAAAAATGGTTGCAGGCCTAAAAGCAGAAGCGGCCAAGGCAGTTGGCATGGCAGTTGAACTTCTGTTGCCAACAAGCCCATTTGCCAAGTTAGTATTGCATAATGCAACCAATGCTGTTGTGCCCAATGCCCCAGCTGGGTTGCTGAATTCCCATGCTACATATACACCTCCACCAGTGTAAGTAAAGGCCGATCCTCCCGAAAACGGAACTTCATAAGATCCCGCTGCAATAGGGACAGTCCAGTTAGCTATGTTGCTTGCTTGTGTAAATCCGGTAACATCCCAGTTTGCTCCTAACAAATAAGTGGCATCGGTAGTGTTTTTTAAATAAACTGTAAAAGCACCTGTTTGGGTAGTAGCACCAGCCGTTCCGATCAAGAAACCAATCGAATTTACTTCAAAACCAACCGGAAAACCACTTGCAGCCATTTCGGCTGCTGTAATAAGGTATTCGGTACGTTGGTACCTGAAGGTGTTACCAGGTGCTCGCGTATTCCCTGAAGTTGAACCAATACTTGGAAGGGTCCAGATAGACATGGCATCCGTTTCAGGGATATTCCATTGCGAAAGTTGTGGGATGAATTCGGTTCCACCATCATTTAATACAGTACTTTGACGTACAGATTGAGCCATAGTGAATGCGCCGATAAGTAGCGCAAAAATTAAAAGTACATGTTTTCTCATAGAAAAAGTTTTAAAAATTGGTTTAACAGTGTGGAATTATTATCCAAATATAAGAAGAATCTATGACGTAAGTAATTAAGTTTTTCAAAATAAAACGTAAAAATTAATTATTAATAATTAAATCAAATGCAAAAGGCTGCTAATTTATTGATTAGCAGCCTTTTGCAAATAGATAATCCTGTCTGGGTTTTCGCAGAAAAATCTAATTCGTTATCAAGGTAAATATTGCAAGGTGGAAAACTGAAGCAACCAAAAGGGATCTAATACAAATAATTGTATTACAAGATATTAGCCAATATTACACCCAATTTTTACATCAAATTAGAACTGTTGCCAATTTCATCCAGAAGATTTTATTCATCATCATTTTCCAAATTCAATTTATAGACCCATAATTGAAGCTCTTTCATATCATTCGCCGCAGGGTCAAATAGATAAAAATATTGCTTCTATGTTATGAGTTAACCAGCGAAATATCAAACTGTACCAAATCGACGAATAGTTTTAACCGTTCTTTGATAACATCTTTAGTTAGGCTCAGCAATCCTTCGGTGCCAAATTTCTCGACTGTAAAGGAAGCCATAGCAGCACCATAAATAATGGCATTTTTCATGTTCCCGAACGAGATATCACCAGTGCTTGCCAGGTGGCCAATAAAACCTCCAGCAAAAGTATCGCCAGCTCCTGTTGGATCAAAAACTTCTTCCAAAGGAAGTGCAGGGGCGAAGAACACACTATTTCCATGGAAAAGCAATGCTCCGTGTTCGCCTTTTTTAATAACGAGGTATTTTGGACCCATGTTTAAAATTTTTTGTGCTGCTTTAACCAACGAGTATTCTCCGGTAAGTTGCCGCGCTTCCGAATCGTTTACCATAAGCACATCCACTTTTGCTATTACCTTCATCAAATCGTCCCAAGCCGAATCCATCCAATAGTTCATTGTGTCCATCACGATAAGTTTCGGGCGGTTTTTAATTTGATCCAAAACGCGCATCTGCACACTTGGCGTAAGGTTGCCAAGCACAACAAACTCAGGCGAGAGGCAACTTTCGGGCAGTATAGGGTCGAAATCGGCAAGCACATTCAGCTCGGTAACCAGCGTATCGCGAGTATTCATATCGGTATGGTAGCGACCGGACCAATAGAAAGATTTTCCTTCGGGTTTAACCTGAAGTCCTTTGATATTGATGTTCCTATCAGAAAATAGCTTGATATATTCATCAGGGAAATCTCCACCTACAACACTAATAATATGCACATCGTCAGCAAATTGCGATGCTGTAAGGCTGATAAAGGTGGCAGCGCCACCCAATATTTTATCAGTTTTTCCGAAAGGGGTTTCAATTTTGTCAAAGGCAACGGTTCCAACAATTACAGTACTCATAAAGGGTATAAATAGGTTTTACAATGATTTTGATTTTTTTTTGCAAAGATATTGTTATTTCCGAATGAATGTTTACTTTTGCAGTCCCTTACGAGGGGAAAACATTATAACACCATTCCTCCTTAGCTCAGTTGGTTAGAGCATCTGACTGTTAATCAGAGGGTCTCAGGTTCAAGTCCTGAAGGGGGAGCTTCAAAATCAAAGAGTTACAAGTTTCTTGTAACTCTTTTTTCTTTTATGCGACCAAAAATGCGACCATAACCAAAACGAGCAAAGGAAAACAAGTGGAAAATAAAAGAAACAAAAGCATTGATATATAAAGTATTAGATTTTATCAAAACTCAATTGAGTAATATAATTCTTGAATAATTATAGGAATTGCTATTAAGAAAGATGCCTAATTGCTAGTTAACACTATAATCATTCCTTTTTCTGCCGGCCCTCACAATCCAATTTAAAACACACCATCGGAATCAGTTTTTCTAGAGCTGTAACCCTGTCGTGCAATTCCTTGTTTTTGGCCAAAACATCATCGTATTGCTTTTCGATGAAGGCAATGGCTTTTTCGGTGTAATCTATTTTACCTGCTTTGCGGAGGTAACGCAGGGAAATGAGGGTGGAGATGCCACCGCCGGTGATGAAGCTGATTAGGATGGTGAGGTATTGGAGCATGGGCTGTTAGTGGGTTAGGCTGTTAGGCTGTTAGGGTTCGGATGGGGATGGTTGGTTGGGGATTGGGATGCCGAATGAAATGTAGGCTTCCTCTTCGCTATCGAACCAGTGCCAGCCATCAATGGGATAGGTGTAATCGTCCTTGTTTTCGGCTATAAGGGTGTAGGCTGGTGCATCAACTATTTTTGTTGCACACATTAAATTTCCATTTTCCAGTTTGTAAAAACCAGGGCTTGCTGTCTTTTCCATTTTTGTAGCAATTTTAAATTGTTACTGTCCAGCCTTTTAATAAAGCTTTGCTGCGGCTCAATTGGGTAAAAATGCTTGTACCAGTTCCGTTTGAATACATGGGACAATCGAAGGTTATGCTTGCGTTTGGTACCATGCTCACTATTTTTGGCACACGGATATAACTACCGCTCCCATCGCCTGTGAGTGGAATTGCTGCCCCGCCTAGGGTAGCAGCAAGCTGAAAGGTGTTTGAGGTTGCATTTACCACAAAATATTTTGTGCTTTTTGAAATGCCTGTTGTGGTGGTAATGGTGGCAAAGGATATTTCCTGCCCATTATCCATACCATGTGTTACTTTGTTTACCAAATCCAAAGCATCGGTAAATGTAACGGCAACATTACCTGAAGTCATACCTCCTGTTACTTCCATGCCTACTGCCAGCGAAGATGTATCTGCTATGGATACGGTTCGCGAACCATTGGTTGCTGTGATGCTCCTTGAAATGGTTGTTGCCCCTGGGTTGCCTGTGATGGTGATTGTTTTGGACAGCAAACCCGAAGGAAGGTCGTCGAACAATGTGTTAAGGGCTGTAAGCTGCAATGAACAATAAGCGATTGCTACCCCTCCACTTGCAAACAGGGAATTAGGGTTTGTAAGCCTGATGGATGATATTTTATTGATAGCCGTAGAAATACCAGGGCTACCAAACTGACTTAACAAAGCATCAATTGCAATGGTATCGGTAAACGATTCGCACTCGGTGAGCATAGAACCAAAGTTGCCCTGGTTGCCCAAACTGCCTAATTTATTGAGGTTGACAATGCTTTTTAGCCCTGAACATCCATAAAACATCATGGTGTAATCGAGGCAACTGGCTGAATAGGAATCGGGCAAAGTGACTTTTGTAAGGGCTGAACAACCAAAAAACATATACGCTATGGAAGAAGCCAAACGCCATATTGTTGGCAGTTGAACGGCAAGGAGGCTGGTGCACTGATAGAACATGGAAGATGCATTGGAGATACTGCCCCAGTTTGCAGGGATGGTTATGTTGCGCAATGTGGTGCAATTGCTGAATATGTTGCCGCAATCGGTAACAGAACCCCAAACTGAGGGCAATTCAACTGTATCCAAAAGAGTACAACCTGAAAACATGGATGAAACAGTTGTAACGCTCCCCCAAGAGGTTGGCAGTACAACTGATTTTAATTTGCTGCAACTTAAAAACAAGGTGGTAATATTGGTGATGAGACCCCAACTTGAAGGAAGGGTTAATGTAGTTAAACTGGCATTGCCCTCGAACATATTGGCAATGGTAGTGACATTGCCCCAGGAAGATGGAAAAGTGACGGAGGATAGGTTGCTACAATTTTTAAAGAGCGTTGACATGTTTGTGATCAGTCCATTGGAATCGGGGAAAGCAAAGCTTTGCAAGCGATTACAAAACTGGAACATGCCCGATATATTGGTAACATTGCCCCAGGATGTAGGCATTTGGATTTCCTGCAACAATGAGCAGCCATAAAACATGGTTGTTGCATTGGTAACGCTGCCCCATTCGGGCAGGGTGATGGTGCCCAATTTGCAGCATGATTTGAACATGTAGGTTGTGTTGGTGATGGCCCCGAAAGATGCAGGGAGTACCACATTTTGCAAATTGGCACAAGCACTGAAGGTTTGGTACGCTGAAGTGCAATAGTCGAAGGTTGGAAAAACCACCGATTCCAGTTGGTTGCAACTGACAAAAACATTGTCGAGGTTGGTAAGGTTGTTAGTGCCAAATACCACGCTTAGCAAAGGGATATTCTGTGTGTGGACAAGGGTTGGGAGTTGTGCAGGCCTAAAGTAGATGATATTGCCGCTTGCATTGTATATGCGTACTTTCCAGGTTTCGTACCCTAAAGAGCAAGGTGTACCGTTGGTTGTGTATTCATGATATTTGGTGGCATTGGAGGCACAGTTATCTTCGATGGTGCCATCGCCCCAATCTATGCTGTAAGTGCCCGAAGCGGTAGTTACCACAAAAGCAAACCCTGCACCCGAGGTTACAAGCAGATTTATTTCGTTGTCGCCAACGGCAGAAATATCAATCCAGTCGGCAGGTGGTTCCCATACAGGAACGGAGGGTTCATAAATAACTGGCCCTCCTGTGGTGGCAGGTTTTGCTTTTAAGTCTATATACACGGTGGAAGTGATGTTAGCCATTGGATAGCAACTTTATGTTGGTGAGGATGCCTGTTGAGACTGTTCCTGTGGTAGTGATTTTGACACGGATAAAAGCACCGCTGACAAGCCCACGCACATTCCAGGTGTGGGAGGATTGGCTTGTTGCCAGTGTTTTGGTTGAATCGGGAATTGCTCCCCAGAAAACACCATCAATAGATTGCTGGAGTTCGATAACACAATCAGCCGCATTGATTCCTGTGAACTCGGCTGTACACATTACATTGGATCCTGACACAAGCAGGGGTGGAAATTCCTTTGAAGTGCCTGGTGTGATGGGGTAGTTGAGGGGTTGGGTTAGGGGGATGGGGTTCATGGGGGGGCTTAATTTGAAAATTTGGGAATTTGAAAATGGGTTGAGGGGTTGAGTTGTTGAGAGGTTGAGTTGTTGAGAGGTTGAGGGGTTGAGGGGTTGAGGGGTTGAGTTGTTGAGGGGTTGAGGGGTTGAGTTGTTGAGGGGGGGGGCATTCGTGGTCATTGGTGGTTAATTGGGGTCATTCAGTTGTTAATTCGTTGTCATTCAATTGTTTGTTTGTGGTCATTGTTGGTTGATTCAATGGTCATTTGGTGGTTAGAAGAGGATGCCTGAGATGCGTTTTTTGGTGGTTGGGGCGTGGCCATAATTAGCAGCAGCAAGGTGGGTGATAAGGGCTTTGCGCCTGATGTTGGCGATGTACATGGCTGCACTTACATAATCGGCTCGAAGTTGGTCGGAGCCTGTGTTTACGTTGCGTTCCTTATCATTTAAAGATATTGCCAGGGCTTTGGTATAGTAAACCAAGCATGGTGTAATGTAGTGCTGAATGAGTACTGCATATAGTTCGGTTTCGGATTTTACTATGTCGAAGAA